>JAIRLS010000319.1 GCA_031259205.1 Bacteroidales bacterium
TGTCGGCGTTAACAGCGCTATTTTGGGCGTCCGTCGGGACGTTTCCGGTAATGGAACCGCGCACGGGGGAATATCCGGTGTGAGTAACAAACATTTGTCCGGCAATAAAATTCTCATACCGAAAATGAGGTATATCGTATTGCAAAACGGATAATATTTTGTATCCGTCTATTTTTAACCGTTTTTTTACAGTTTCTTAACGATTGGGTAACATAAACGAGTTTCCTTTGCATCCAAAATTTTAATCGAAATCGTATGAATAACGAAAAGACGAATAAAAATGCAAGGTGTTCCCCCTCCTTATTTAATTATTCAATTATTCAATTATCGGTTATACTTTCAAAACGACCAACCTGCCTGCATTTTACCGGACAATCCTCTTTTATGGATGAAAAACAGTATTTTTTACATGTTTTTCGAAAAATGTTGCATTTTTATACGTTTGGAAACAACCTACTTTTGTCAAAAATTCATAACAATGTCAAACTATAAATTTTTATCAAAGCCATGTCGCCCGAATACCGGAAACGATAGAGAAGTGATGCTTTATGCTTTAACTGTCATAAAAAAGCGAAGTCGGCCGGTTTATATCCCGCTTGTGTTGGCATTTTACATATTGATTGCCTGTAAATCCCGTGAAAATACAGGAAATGATACACCGTCGGAATTTCCGCAAACCGCCGTAGCTGATAAAGTTTATACGGTCAATGCAGCCAAAACCAGCCAAACCATTGATAATTTCGGGGCGTCCGATTGTTGGACGGCGCAATTCTTCGGACATTTTCCGGACGACAAGCGCAACAGGATGGCCGACTGGCTCTTCAGCATGGACACGGATAACAGCGGACAACCCAAAGGTATCGGGCTTTCGCTTTGGCGTTTCAACATCGGCGCAGGCAGTGCGGAACAGGGAATCGACGGCGGTATTGCCGACAAAACCCGACGCGCGGAATGTTTCCTGTTGCCCGACGGATCCTACGACTGGAGCAAATGCGGCGGACAGCGCTGGTTTCTCCAAGCTGCGAGACAACGGGGAGTGCAGCAATTCTTAGCCTTCAACCTCAGCCCGCCGGTGTATATGACTTTGAACGGGCGAGCCAACAATAACTCCCGCTCCAGAAACGGAACGCTCAACCTCAAAGCAGACAAATATGAGGCATTTGCCGACTTTTTGGCTACGGTAGTAGCGGAATTGGGACAGCGCGAGGGAATTAGTTTTCAATACCTCTCGCCGTTCAACGAACCTGAATGGGATTGGGATGGAAACAATCAGGAAGGAACACCCGCCCTGATGAGCGAGATAGCCCGAACGGTACGACTGCTGGACGCAAAAATGACGGAAAAAGGAATCAACACTAAAATCATGCTCACCGAATCGGGAAATATCGACTACCTGTATCGCAAAACCACCGACAAAAACGGACGCAACAACCAGATAGAAACTTTTTTCAATCCGGCAAGTGAAAACTGTATCGCCGGTCTGACGCATGTGCCTTCCATGGTGGCCGGACACAGTTACTGGACAGCTTCGCCTTACGACTCGCTCCAAGCCAAACGAAGAGCATTACGAAAAAAATTAGACAAATATGATTTGGGATACTGGCAAACGGAACTTTGTATCATGAGCAGCGATACGGAAATAGGAGGGGGAGGAGGCAAGGATTTGACCATGAAAACCGCACTGTATGTGGCCCGAATTATACATTACGACCTGTGCGTGGCCAATGCCTCCGCATGGCAATGGTGGCTGGGCATGACCAACAGCAACTACAAAGACGGACTGGTATATGTAACGCCCAATGCCGAATTGACCGACGGAACCCTCTCCGACAGCAAACTGATGTGGACGGTGGGCAATTTCAGCCGGTTTGTGCGGCCGGGAGCCGTGCGGATAGACGTGTCGTCCGAACAGGCAAATCCGAACGACCCTGCCGGACTGATGGTTTCCGCTTTTATTCATCATGCCGACCGGCAAGTGACGCTGGTTCTTGTCAATACCGCCGACAAGGCGCAAAGCGTACAGTTTAAACTGACCGGAGTGAAAGTAAATACTCTCGTCCCGTATGTAACATCCGACGCCGAAGGGGATAACCTGTCGCCCAAATCCGGACATGATGCGGAGATTCCCTGGCGGATAGAGCCGAAATCCGTTACCACTCTTGTCGGAAAATACTGACCCATCAATCGAAAATAAATAAATAATAAATAATAATCAACAATAAATAAATATAGTACGAACAATCATATTATGCTGGATGCTTATCGCCGTAGTAATTAACATAAATGTAAGAAAGAAAGTTGTAAAATAAAGAAAAAGAAATAAAGAAAAAAGACTCTAAAACAGCTTTTTTCCTCAAAAAATATCCGGATGAAAATCCGGACAGATATAAAAGAAAATCAAAGAGTTAAATCTCCATGCGTTGGTTCGTTATGTGACTGACGGTGGCGAAGCCGTAAAAAAGAAGAAAGGTTTTTTGAAAGCCTGAAAAATGACTTTCAAAATTATGCCACACGAAGTATAACCCAATAAAACAATTGATTATGATAAATTTAAAAATTCGGTATTTGAGTAAACGTCGCGCTACGTGGATAGCGGCAATCATCATGCTAACGGTCGGTTTTTCCGTACTGTCCTGCAGCAAAAACAATGCAGGAAGACAGGCCTATCTGGACGTCCCGATAACGAAATTGACGGTTCCGTCGAATGGAGACGTCGTTACCCTTGTAGTAAACAGTAATACGGATTGGACATTTTCGATCGCCGGCGAAAAATGGCTGACAGGCGAAAAAACTACCGACGGCGTCCGGCTGACGGTTGAACTCAACAACGGAATCGACGAACGGACAGCAACGATCGTCATTTCCGCCCAAGACCTTGCTCCTGTTGAAGTCACTGTGCATCAGGAAAACACCATGGCCGATCGACCGGGCATGACCGTCAAAGGTTGGGTAAGTTGCAATAACGAGCCGGTAGCGGGCGTAGTAGTATCCGACGGTCATGAAGTGACTGTTACCGACCGGAATGGAGTGTATTACCTGCCCTCCCGAAAAAAAACAGGCTTTGTGTTTATTTCCACGCCGGGCAATTACGAAACGCCTGTCAGGGACAGCATCCCACAGTTTTTCCGCCGGCTTGAAGCGCCTGTCACTACAGTGGAACGGAAAGATTTCGTTTTGAAGCGAGTCAATAACGACCAACATGTAGTACTGGCCATCGCCGACTGGCATCTGGCCAACCGTACTGCCGACCTCGCTCAGTTTGAGACCTGTCTGGCAGACATCAACAGCCTTATCGACGGCTACAGGGCTACCGGAGTAAAAGTGTACGGCTTGACGCTCGGTGATATGAGTTGGGACGCCTACTGGTACAGCAACCATTTTGCTTTGCCGGAATATCTGGAACAGATGAAACGGGTGCATACTTCCTTCTTCAACACCATGGGCAACCACGACAACAACCGGTACAGCACCGACGACCTGATCGCCGAACAACCTTACAGGGAGATCATCGGCCCTACCTGGTATTCGTTCAATCTGGGAAAAATTCATTATGTGGTATTGGATAATATCCAGTACCTCAATACGGGAGGCGCACAGGGCACGATCGGCAACGGCAACTATAACGATATGATTACTTCCGACCAAATAGAATGGTTGAAAAAAGATTTGGCAAGGGTACAGGACAAAACCGCGCCGCTAATAGTCGCCATGCACATACAACTGCACAACCAGCCGGATGTGAGCGATATTGCCACCATCCACATGGACAACGGGCAAGAACTGATCGACTGTTTTACCGGCTTCTCCGATGTGCATGTATTGACGGGACATCTCCACCGCAATTACAGGGTAAGCGCTTCCGCCACACTGATGGAACACAATACCGCCGCGCTCTGCGCTACCTGGTGGTGGACGGGAAACACGGGTCACGCCGGCAACCATATATGCAAGGACGGTTCGACAGGTGGCTATGCCGTATGGGAAATGGACGGGAAAAACGCGGAATGGTACTACAAAAGTATCGGTTATCCCCGCAGTTATCAGTTCCGAACGTATGACCTGAATACCATCCGGATTACGGCAGCGCAATATGCGCCCTCGGCAAATGCAAGCTATGCGGCAGAAGTGCCGACCTATGCCGGAAACTATGCCGGCGACAACACCGCTAACGAAGTGTTGATCAACGTGTGGGGATACGACAGAAACTGGTCTGTTGAAGTAAAGGAAGGCACGAAAACACTGCCCGTTACGCGGGTATCCGCCAAAGATCCGTTGCACATCATTTCCTACGAATGTCAGCGGCTGAACCGCAATACCAACCCGACTGCGGATTTCGTTTCCAACAATGCCACTCATTTTTTCAAAGTAACCGCTTCCAATGCTTCCTCAACGCTGGACGTCAAAGTGACCGACCGGTTCGGAAACGTGTATACCGAAACCATGACCAGACCCAAACAATTAACAGTGAATAGCGAATAGTGAAAATCCGGCAGGATCGTCAGGCTGACAGTGTTAAATAGAATAGCGACGCCCTGCCGGTGGATAAACCGGATAAACCGGATAAAACAGTAAGTAAAGTAATTTTCAATTTTTTAATAACCCAATAAATAAATAGTTTTATGTTAAATCTTAGATTCTTGAGAAAGAGGTGCAGGTATCTTTTATACACTGTACCGTTGGCGGCTATTTTTTTGCTGCCTGTTGAAGTACACGCGCGACAGGGGATAACCGTGTCGGGCATAGTAAGGGACGATACAGGAGATGTGTTGCCCGGTGTCAATGTTTTTGTGGAAGGTACGAACACAGGCACCGTAACCGACCGAAGCGGAAAATATTCCATCACTGTTTTCAAGCGCGACGCCATATTGGTATTTTCCTTTGTCGGTTACAAAACCTTCCGACTGTCGATGGATGGCGCCGTTTCGTTTGATGTAAGTTTGAGCGAAGATGTTTCGGAAATGGAGGAACTTGTGATAGTAGGTTACGGAAAGCAAAAAAAGCTTACTACTACGGGAGCCATTACTTCCGTGTCCAATTCCGAATTGGTGAAAGCGCCGGTAGCAGGCGTCAGCAACGCCTTGACGGGCTTGACCTCCGGCTTGCAGTCCGTGCAGGTGTCGGGCGAGTTCGGCAACGACAAGGCGGACATACGGGTACGAGGAATAGGAACGCTTAATACTGGCGGAGCAAGTCCCCTGATTCTGGTGGACGGCGTGGAACGTACCACTTACAACGACATCGACCCCAACGAAATAGAATCGGTCAATGTGTTGAAGGACGCTTCGGCTACTGCCGTTTTCGGCGTGCGGGGCGCCAACGGCGTTATCCTGCTGACCACGAGGCAGGGAAAACAGGGAAAACCAAAAGTCGGTTTCACCTCGAATTTTGCCGCGCTGCAACCTTCCATCCTTCCGGAGATGCTCAATTCCTACGAATATGCCTTGCTGCGCAACGAAGCCGAACGGAACATGGGCAGGGCGGAATCCTTTTCGGCGGAGGATATTGAGTTGTACCGTAACGGCACAGACCCTGTCTTCCATCCCGACAAAGACTGGATCAACGAACTCATCCGGCCTTTATCCTTTCAACACTCCTATAACATGAACGTCAGCGGAGGCAGCGAAACCATGCGTTATTTTGTTTCGGTGGGCTATTTCAACCAGTCGGGAGGCTACAACCGGCCGGAACAGGATTTGGGATTCCCGTACACGCACAAGTACGACCGTTACAATCTCCGCATGAATTTCGACTTTGACGTAACGGACGACCTCAGTCTTTCCCTCAAACTGGGTAATCAGGTGACCGATAACAGGTTTCCTACGGGCGGCGCATGGGGCGCTTTCGACAGAGCTACTACCACCTCGCCCATGGCCAGTCCCGGATTCGTGGATGGAAAAGCCATTACCGATGTGGTGGGGTTTCCTACGGGCGTGCAGAAATTCAATCCCTGGGTGGAAGGCGGAAATACCAGTTCCGCTTCCGACGCACGGACGGAAAAAAACTATTCCAACACCATCAATACCAATGTTTCGCTCCGCTATGATCTGGGAAAATTAATAAAGGGACTGTCCGTAAGAGCGATGGGTGCTTACGATACCTATTACAACAAGTACACCAGCCGTTACCGGTATTTCGACACCTATACCGCCATGCGCGATCCCCTTTCCCAAAAGCCTGTTCTTTTCAAAAACAATGAAAGCGGCCCGTATTACGGCCTGTCCGAAACCATCAACGACAACAACAAATGGCGGAAGATGTACGCCGAAGCCGCGTTGGAATATAGCGCAGCCGTTGCCGAAAATCACAATCTGACCGTGTTGTGGCTGGCCAACATGCAAAAAGCCTATTATCCCAACATGCAGTACAAACTGCCTACCGCTTATCTCGGTTTTGTGGGACGTATCACTTACAATTACCGCAATCGTTACCTCGGCGAGGTGGATGCGGGCTACAACGGATCGGAAAACTTTCCCGAAGGAAAACGCTACGGCTTTTTCCCCGCTTTCTCGCTGGGCTGGGTACCTACCGAAGAGAATTTCTTTCCGGAGAATGACGTCCTGTCCTTCCTGAAATTCAGAGGTTCCTACGGCGAAGTAGGCAACGACAAGATAGGCGGTAACCGTTACCTTTATCTGAACGGCCCCTACACGCTGGGCAACGACGGCAACGCAAGAACCACTTTCGGCATTCCGGGCGTCAATCAGGCAACCTACCAGCAATACACGGAAGGACGGATCGGAAATGAAGACGTCACCTGGGAAAAAGCGAAAAAATGGAATGTCGGCTTCGACTTGTTGCTCCTCGACAGCCGAATCAATCTCACCGCCGATTATTTCGAGGAAAAACGGGACAATATCCTGTGGAATTTGTCCACCGTACCGGAACTCGTTGCCGCTTCGCTACCTCCTGCCAATATCGGCAAGGTGGATAATTACGGCTACGAACTGGAAATCGGCTACAAAGACAAACGCGGCGAGTTGGGTTACTGGGTGAAAGGCTTGTATTCCTTTGCACGCAATAAAATCGTCTTTCAGGACGAACCCGACCGCGAATACGAATGGATGCGCCGTACGGGACAGTCGGTCGGACAGCATTTCGGACTGATATTTGAAGGTTTCTACAACACGCCCGAAGAACTTAACGATCCGGACCGCCCCGTCTCGCTGTGGGAAGGCGGAGGACTGAAGTTGGGCGACATGAAATATCGCAACCTGAACGAAGATAGCACAATCGACGAAAAAGACATGAGGCCTGTCGGCTACAATGACTTCCCCGAAATCAATTACAGTTTTTCCTGCGGCGCTTCGTGGAAAGGCTTCGACTTTACCGTCCTCTTTCAGGGAGCCGGCAACGTGTCTGTGTATTTTTCAAAACATGCCGGCGGCTATGCATTTGCCGACGACTGGGGAGCCGCTTATGCATGGCAGCTCGAACGCTGGGAACAGGGACGTTACGACCGGGGAGAAACCATATCGTATCCCCGTATAACGTTATCGCCGGGACTGGGTGATCACAATTATCAAAAATCCACTTTCTGGGTGCAGGACGCCTCCTATCTCAGATTGAAAAATGCGGAAATCGGGTACCGTTTTGAACCCTCCTTCCTGAAAAGAATCAACGTGCAGTCATTGCGATTCTATCTCAGCGGCAACAACCTGCTTACATGGACAGGCATCAAATACACCATGGACCCCGACGCCAGAGAAACCTACGGACGGGTGATGCCGCCCATGAGAGTCTTCAATTTCGGACTGAATCTCCAATTTTAAATCTCAATAACCTTTAAAACATATCCATTATGAAATATATAAAATATTCAATCATCGTCGCCTGTCTGAGCGCTTTACTGTATATGCCTTCCTGTGAAGACTTTCTGGAAAAACCCGTCAGCAGCGATATTACGGTAGACAGTGTGTTTGCTTCGAAAATACGCACCGAACAGTTCCTCTGGAAAGTGTACAGCACTGCTTCTATCTACGAGTTCAACGGTTTCTGGAGTGGAACCGACAACCGTTTCTACCATTACGGCGCTTCCGGGTCGCTGGTATCGGTGGCTACCGACGAACTGGAAGTGGAAGGCACTTATGCCGCTATCCCGAAGTACATGCATACGGGAACATGGAATGCCTCCACCATTGATCCGGGCAGTTGGGCGATAGAGTTCATGTCGCATGTCTGTTATCAGGGAATACGCAACGCCAACATCTTCATCGAAAATGTGGACAATTCGCCTTTCTCCGACGGGGAAAAAGCCGCTATGAAAGCGGAAGCGATTTTTCTCAGGGCCTTGATGCATTTCGATTTGATGCAACGGCTGGGCGGCATATCTGTTGTGGACAGGGTGCTGAAGGTAAGCACTGCGGAAGACGTCGAAGCCATTCGCATACCGCGCTCTACTTATGCTGGAACCGTCGATTTTATTGTGAAAGAATGTGAAGAAGCCGCCAAATACCTGCCCGATGTATATGAAGACAACAAATATCTGGGACGTATCGTCAAAGGCGCGGCGCTGGCGCTGAAAGCGCGGGTGCTGCTCTACGCCGCAAGCCCGCTGTTCAACCCTCCCGACGGGCAACCCTACGTCGCTGTGTCCCATCCTCAAGTGCGCGAACTGATCGGCTATCCGTCCTACGACAAAGACCGGTGGCGGCTGGCGGCGGAAGCAAGCAAAGCCGTACTTGATTGGGCAGAGCGGGAAAGCGGCTGGTGCCGGCTCTACGATGAGATGGCCGACAAAAGGGACAATTACGAAGAAATCTTCATCAACCACACTTGTCCCGAAGTGATCCTCAGTGCAGGGCTTCTGAACAACGTTACCGGATATTTCGAACTCTTCATGCTGCCCGGAAATGTAGCAGGGCCACAAAATCAAACCAACCCTTCCAATCATGCCGTCACCTTCAATTTTACCAAATATTACCGGAAAACCGACGGCAGCGACCAAACATGGGATGAAACGGAAGGACAGGATTATCCCTACGCGCAGTATCGAAACAAACTCGCAGAACTGGAACCGCGTTTTCAGGCTTCCGCCTTCTATTCCGGCACCGAATGGGCGAAAGGCTCCGGCGTCGTTTATCACTTCTACGAAACCAATACCAATCTGTTGCAAAACGTACGGGGAGTCGGTTTCATGCGGAAATTCATGAAAAATGCAAGGGAAGGTAGCGTCGCCCCGCGCTGGATTACCTTCCGTTTAGCCGAGTTTTACCTGAACTATGCGGAAGCGCTCAATGAAATCGACGGCGACGCAACCGAAATAACAGCAGCGCTCAATGCCGTGCGTACGCGCGCGGGACTGCCTGCCGTATCCTATACGGGAACAGACCACATGCGGGAACTCATCCGAAGGGAAAGAACCGTTGAATTTGCTTTCGAACAACACCGCTTTTTCGACCTGCGACGCTGGAAAACCGCCGGAGAAGAAGGAAACATGAAAGGCGACATTTATACCCTGAAACTCTATGGCACCAACTCGGTGCAGGATGCTACCTACCGACTGGAAAAAATAGCCGACCGCGTATGGGAAGACAAAATGTACCTGTATCCGTTCAGGCAAGGGGAAGTCAATTTGGGCTATATCGTTCAAAACCCCGGATGGTAATAACAACGGGCAATGTGTCTTTATCTGTAAACATAAAAAGAAATTTTTAAATAACACCGACATGAAATATAATATTCGTAAAAAACATCAACAATTTGCCGGATGGTTGCCGGCGGTCATATTCTTTCTTACCGCAAACCCGGGCGTTTTTGCCGGAGAAAGGGACAGTCTTGTGTTTGTCGCCTACGGCGAACAACGCAAGGAACGGGTGGTTTCTTCCGTATCAACTGTCAGCGGGGAGGACTTGGGCAAATCGCAGGTTTCCACGCTGGGGAACACTTTTTTCGGACGTTTTCCGGGCATGACCGTTATACAGACTAACGGCGAACCGGGTTACGACGAAGCTTCCGTTTATTTGCGCGGCCAACACACCCTGCAAAGCAATACCTGCATCATCCTCGTAGACGGTTTTCAAGTGGACGCTTTCAGCCAAATCTCTGCCGAGGAAATAGAATCGATATCCTATTTGAAGGATGCCGCCGCGCTTGCCCTCTACGGCATCAGTTCCGCCAACGGCGCCCTGCTCATCACCACCAAAAAGGGCAAAAATACGGGAAAGAAAACGAACATCTCCCTGAAAGCGAGGTACGGGCTGCATACCCCTGCTTACTTGCCGAAGTTCGAAGGTTCTTACAATTATGCCCTGCTCTACAATGAAGCCCTGCAAAACGACGGATTGCCCGTGATGTACGGCGACAAAGACCTGCAAGGCTACCTGAGCGGCAGCGACCCCTATTATTATCCCGACGTCAACTGGTATGACGAAATCCTTTCCAAAACATCCGACATACAGGATTATTCCCTTTCGTTTACCGGAGGAAACCTTCATGCGCGTTACTTCGTCATGGCAGGGTTCATGGGATACAACGGACTGTACGACGGCACCGACCAAAAAATCAACTCGAATATTAATTTCAAAAGAATTAATTTTCGCGCCAATGTCGACGTCGATGTGAACAGCGACCTGTCCTTCCGGATGAATCTGGGCGGACGCATCGAAGACCGCATGTTTCCCAACACTGCCACCGCTACCATGTGGCAGCACATGGCAACTTACGCGCCCAACCTCTACCCCGTACGCACGCCCGACGGAAAAATCACCGGCACCGCCAGCTATCCCGACAATCCCGTAGGCAGCGTGCTGGAAGAAGGTTACGGATCGCGGCATACCCGAAATGTACAGGCGGCAGTCACCGCAAAGGAAAAATTGAGCTTTCTTGCCGACGGCCTGAGCGTATTCGCGAGCATCGCCTTCGGCAGCAACTATCAGAACGGGTACAACAAGCAGAAGACGTACGCCTATTACGAACCGATCAAAACCATCTCCGGTACAGGGCAGGATTCCATCTATTACGTGCAGCGCGGCGCCGATACCGACCTGACGGTAAGCACCGGAAACGATGCGGAAAACAACCGGATGGAGATACATGCGGGACTGGAATACGAACAGTCTTTCGGCCAACACGACCTGAAAGCGCTGCTGATGTACCGGCAAAGCAAACGCTCCAACTTCACCGAACAGTCGGCTTATGCCAAACGGGATTTTTTAGGACGGATCGATTACGCCTTGCGGGACAAATATCTGGCGGAATTGTCCCTCGCATACAGCGGTACCGACAATTACCGGCCCGGCCGGCGTTTCGGATTTTTCCCCGCGCTCGGATTAGGATGGGTGCTTTCAAAGGAAGATTTTCTGCAAAACCTCAAACCTGTTGATTACCTGAAAATCCGGGGGTCGGCCGGACTGCTGGGCAACGATCAGGGCGCTGCCCGTTTCGCCTACAATCAGTATTGGGGGCCGGCCTCCAGTCAGGGATACTATTTCGGTACCGGCGTTACCTATTATGAAGCGCTGGTACAGCAAGCCGTTGCCAATCCCGATTTCACATGGGAAAAAGCCTTACTGTACAACATCGGGCTGGAAACGGAACTGTTCAACCGGCGCCTGTCCTTTACAGCGGATTATTTTTTTGAAGACCGTTACGACATACCGGTCAGCAATACCAATACCCTGCCGAGCTTCTCCGGTATTACCTTTTCCACCATGCTGAACAGGGCCGAGGTGAACAACCGGGGCATAGAACTCTCGACAACGTGGCGCGACCGTGCAGGCAACACCGGCTATTTCGCAGGAGCGCAGTTCTCCTTTATTCGCAATAAAATCGTTGAAAGTTTTGAAGCTCCCCACAGGGAAGCCGCCCGCTATACGCAGGGACATTCCGTCGGACAGCGTTACGGGCTGGAAGCCGTCGGATTTTTCCGCGACGACACGGATATTGCCCTCAATCCCGTCCATACGTTCTCTAATGTGCGGCCGGGCGATTTGAAATATAAAGATCAGAATAAAGACGGCTTTATCAACGTCGACGATGAAGTGCCCATCGGAAAACCGAGCGTCCCCGAAATTACCTTTTCCGTGAACACGGGAATAACGTGGAAAGGCTTCGATTTGGAACTGCTCTTTGACGGTAACGCCAACCGGAACATCTATCTGAACGGCTACATGTTCTGGCCCTTTATCAACGATTACAATATCTCCACATGGGCTGCCGAACGGCGCTGGACGCCCGAAACGCACAGTGAAGCCGCTTTTCCGCGCCTCACCACGCAAGCCAATCCCAACAATTACCGCGCTTCCGACTTTTGGGTGCGCAACATCTACGTCCTGAGGCTGCGCAATGCCGAATTGGGATACAATTTCTCCGGAAATTGGCTGAACAGGGCGAAAATAGAAAAACTCAGGGTCTACGTAAGCACATTGAACCTGCTTACTTTAAGCAACCTGGACGCGGACGTCGATCCGGAAACCCTGAGCGTCGGCTATCCGACCCTGAAAACCTTTTCTGTCGGAATCAACTTGAATTTTTAATCAATGAATCGAAATTTTATAAAATTTAAAATCATGAATCCTTTGAAATATTTGTTTTTTCTCATGCTGCCCCTGTGCATTCTCCATACGGGATGCGGCGATTTTATGGATACTGCCGTCGAAACGCGGTATCTCGAAGAAGATGTTTTTGTTGATTACAGCCGGATTTCCAAGACGGGCTACGGCGTTTATACCGCCCTGTTCTCCTTTGGATTCGACCGTATCAGTTCGGCTATGCTGGCTTCCGCCTGCGACGAAGCCGACCATGCCGACGTTAATTCCTCCGTCCACTATTTCAATAACGGAACGTGGACAGCCACCTCCAACCCGGATAACGTCTGGAGTACTTTCTATACCGCTATCCGGCGAGCCAACATGTTTCTGGAGGAATCGGCGGATTACAGGCTCATCCTCCTCCGCGACACCCTCATCCCATCCAACCGCGAAAATTACCTCTATCAGGTAAGGGATATCGAATGGTTACGGGCGGAAGTGCGTTTCCTGAGAGCCTTTTATCATCTCGAACTGTTAAAGCGCTATGGCGGTATTCCCGTGATGAAAGAAGTGATCGACGACGAATCGACACTGGTGAACAGGCAGCGCGACAGTTTTGAAACAGGCGTCAACTTCGTCGTTGACGAATGTGACGCCGTCATTCCGCTACTGAAAGACAGTTGGGTCGATTTCGACGGCAACAAGTGGCGGGGACGCGCCACCAAAGGGGCGGCACAGGCGTTAAAAACAAGAGCCTTGCTCTATGCCGCCAGCCCACTGAACAATCCCGCCAACGACCCTGATAAATGGATTCGGGCGGCACAGGCTGCTCACGACATCATCCGGGCGGGACTTTACAGCCTGCACACCGATTACGGAGGACTGTTCAATCTGGGTAACGGGTCGGACGGCAACCCGGAAGTGCTCTTTGCCGTGCAACGATGGAACGAAAATACTTTCGAAAAAAATAATTATCCTGTCGGCTATGATCAGGGAGGACAGGCCGTTACCTGCCCTTCCCAAAATCTGGTGAACGCCTACGAAATGAAGGCTACCGGAAAGACCATCGGCGAACCGGGGTCGGGCTACGACCCGGAAAAACCCTATGACGGCAGAGATCCCCGCCTGACCATGTCCGTCATCGTGAACAATTCCACCTTCAACGGACGAAAGGTGGAATGCTGGGTCGGCGGAATAGACGGCATCGGCAAACTGAAAGCCACCACCACAGGATATTACCTGAAAAAGTACGTGAGAGAAAATCTAAATCTCACCCAAAACCAGACAGGCGTCCATTCGTGGATTCTCTTCCGTTACGGCGAAGTGCTGCTCAATTATGCCGAAGCCATGAACGAGGCATACGGCCCCGAATCCAAAGGCGGCCTTACCATGTCGGCAAAGGCAGCCATCGACGCCGTACGCTCGCGAAACGGCGTGGCAATGCCTGTCCTTCCGCCCGGACTGACGCAGGACGAAATGAGAGAGCGCATCCGCAACGAACGAAGAGTAGAACTCGCCTTTGAAGAACATCGCTTCTTCGACGTCCGGCGATGGAAAATTGCCATGACAACGGAAAACCTGCCTCTGATGGCCATGCAAACCGTTAAAACAAGTTGGAACGACGAATTTGAATACCTCGTCTTCAAAAAGGAAAACCGTATCTTCAAAGAATACATGTACCTCCATCCTATTCCGGAAACGGAAGTCCTCAAAGGCGCCCTTGTCCAAAACCCGGGATGGGAGTGGGAGTAAAACCTGTCAAGATCATCAGACCTGACTGTGTTAAAATAGAAAATCTCAAATTTTAATAATACAAAATAAATTTAAAATTAAACATCATGAAAAATAATAATTGGATTTGTACGGTACCTGTTTTGGCGGCAACGCTTATTCTTGCCGCCTGTACCGAAAAAATTATCTTTCCGGACAGCGAAAAGATAGAGATACCGAAATTGGAAGACGCTTCGGCCAAATACCTGTGGATCGGACGCGACTACAAACTGGCGGTGGAGATCGCCGTGTCGGACAACGAAACGCTGACCTCCCTGCAACTCTCCAACGGGGAATGGGGTGTGGATACCCTCGTTCTCATTTCCGGTTCCCGTTATGTCTTTCGCGATACTTTCCCCGTTTCCAAAGACGCCACCCCCATGCGGCACGAAGTGGAACTGACGGTAAAAAATGCCGGCGGCGGCATTTTGAAAACCACCGTCGAGGTAAATGATGTTTCGGCGGTCAATCAAATAGAGGGCTACAACCCTGACGTCCTGCCGCCCGCCATCACTATCAGCCGTCCGACAGTTGCAAAATTTTACGGGCTGTCGGATGACGTTCCCGTCGAGGTGTCGGCTTCCATAACGGACGACGAAGAACTGGCGGAACTCTATGTCAAACTGTGGGGCGAAAGCGTGTCGGGCGCCTATTTCGAATGGGATGAAAGCCTTACGCCCACATCCGACGCAGAAAAAACCGTTTACAGCTATACCCGCAACTTCACCCTGCCGGGCGGCGAAGCAGGCGAATATCAGTTCATGATCAAAGCAACCGATCAAAGCGGCAATCAAACGGTATCGGGCGGCAACCTCACGGTAGGCGTCATGGACAGACTCTACCTGTCGGACGCCAAAAATGCGTGGGAAGTCACCAATCAGGGGTACGACGCCTATGCGGATAAAACCGCATGGGGAATAGGCACTCTGCTGGCCATGCGGAGAGCAGGTAACAACCTCTTTACGCTGGACTATTATTACCGGAACGACGCCGACGATAACATCCGGTTCATCGCCTTCGCGGGGAACGACCGGCCTTTCGGCACTGCTTCGCGCTCGGTCACGTATACGCTGGACGGCGCAAATGTGCTGGCGCAGAAAAGCGGAGCGGCGGGAAGCGTCACGGCGGAACTCAATCAGGCCGATTTCAAGCTGCCGGTCGAAAGGAAAGGATATTACACGATTACCGTTGACCTGAACGCCCGTACCGTCACAGCGACGCCGATAACAGACGCCAATCCCGACTTTGCCAATGCCACGCTCTTCCCCGCATTCGACCCTCAGGCGCCATATCCTTATCTGGCAATCATTGCCGGCGGCAGCGTAGTAAACGCCCCGGGCTGGACGGAAGGAGGAGATACCCATGCGAAACTTCCGAAGGAAACGGAACACGATTTCCTCTACAGTGGCGAATTTACCACCGCAGGCGGAGTGAACATCAGTTTCCTTGCGCCCAAAACGATAGGTCCGCCTGCCGGCACGGGATGGTTCCGCCTTCCGGCAGCCCGGGCCAACATGAAGGACGTCTATGGCGATTTGATTTCGCAGATCAAACCGATAGGGCCAAGTAACGCCGGTGCGAATTACGGTATCTCCCTTACGGGAAACACCCAATGGTATGCCACCTACGATTTGATGACCTACCGGTTGAGAGTAGTAAAAAAACAGTGAAAAAACCGGTTGCCTTTTCTTGTGTGCGGAGAGATTTTGTGCATGAATACAAGTTCCTTTAAGGAATGGAAAATTAATAAAGTATAACAGCGCCTCTCGCAGGGAGGACACTTTATTAACCGTATACTTTAGCATACGGTAACGAACCTGCTCTCTCATAAGTCCCGACGGGACGACGCTTTATCAACCCATTAATAAAGTGTCGTCCCTACGCGACTTTTGAGTAGAATTTTATTCATTCGTTATATCTAAGCGATATGAGTGGGCTGTCGTCAGCCGTTCACAGTTTGTAAAAAATATTTTTACTTCTAAAAAATATCACTAAATTTGCCGAATAAAATATAAGAAACCGTAGTATGCAAAAGGACAGAGAGAAAAGTGCAGGGAAAAAAGAGAGACAGTTAGTCTCCTTTGACTGGGCGGTAAAACGCCTGTTACGGGACAGGGTAAATTTTGAAGTGGTGGAAGGTTTTTTGAGCGAACTGTTGAATCGCGAAGTGCGGATCACCAGCGTATTGGAAAGCGAAAGCAACAAGGTTGACGCCATAGATAAACACAACCGTGCCGATATAGTGGTTGAGGACAGGGAAGGGGAAATCATCCTGATAGAATTGCAGTTCATCCTGGAGATAGATTATTTTCAACGGATGCTGTTCGGCGTGAGCAAGGCTATCACCGACGGCATGACTCAGGGCAGCCTGTACAGGTCGTTAAAGAAAATCTATTCCATCAACATCGTTTATTTTGACATTGGCCATGGGAATGGTTATGCGTATCACGGCAGGACGGACTTCCGGAACATGTATGACGGAACGGACATCCTCGAACTGTCGGAAGAACAGCGGGAGATATTCGGGAAAATCGAAGTTGGTGATTTGTATCCGGAATATTATGTATTAAAGATCAATAAATTCGATGACGTTGCAAAGACTACGCTTGATGAATGGATTTATTTTTTGAAAAACGACCGTATAAAAGAGGATTTCAAGGCCCAAGGTTTGCTGAAAGCGCGCGAAATATTAGATTACTTTCGCCTTTCTGCGGAAGAGAGGGCGGCTTATGATTATGAACAGGAGGCCAAAAGTCGCTATCTCAGCCAAATCGCCTCTGCAAAATACGAAGTGGAATGGGAATACTCGAAACAGATCAAAGAGAAAGATAAAACGATCGAAGAGAAAGATAAAACGATCGAAGAGCAAAGCAAAGCGCTCGAAGAGCAAAGCAAAGCACTCGAAGAAAAAATACGCGAAATAGAAGAATATAAACGTCTTTTAAATATAAATTAAGATTAAGCGCATAGAATACCCATTTCCCTATATCTGATGGATCTGCAACAGATTTCCATTTTGCATAATTATTCCCATTTAAATTTTGAGTAGATGGACGGGGAAATCTTTGCTCGAAGTTGCTTTCAAATGTTTTGTACGCAATGGGGTCGTCCAAAAAAATAAACATGTACCCGTTTTTTATACTTCCGGCAGTTCCGAATTTATGGGATGAAAGAAGAAAATACCTGTGAGGGCTGAACATAGCATTGTCTTGAAACTGCCGCTCCGGTTCCGCATACGTGTGAAAACGCTCTTGCCTGTTCCGCGTGGGAAGCAAGCCTTTTTTGGAGTGTTGAAAACCGATACGGACGGGACACTTTTTCCCTCCCAAGGCAAAAAGATTTCGCAGGGTCAAAACTTAAATATGACCTGCGCTTTTATTTCCGAAGCCTTATTGCCCTGTATCTCGTTCAATCCGCTGCCAATCGTGTTTCTGTCGGTGTAATGAGTGGAGGCATAGCGAAGGCGGACGTCAAGACGTTGGCCGATGCTGTATTTCGACATCAGGTAAAGGCGCATCCCTCTGTCGGAGAAGGCCGGGATGGATAAGGTGTACAGCATGTCGTTTTCGTAGGCATAGATGCGCGAATCGTAGTCATCTGTGTCGAACAGGGCAAAACGGAAAGTGAGTTGCAAAGCGTGTCCGGAAAGTTGTATTCCGGCGCGAATGTCCTGCGAGAGGAAATAGCCGGCGCTTGTAGCATTTGCTTTCCGGTAATTTTTTATTTCCAGATGGTTGCCGATGCCGACGGTTTCCGTGATTTGATGGGAAAACACTAATTTTGCCGTTTGCGTTTTTACGGGAACTGTTGTATTGACTTGCGCCTGTGCTGCATTTTCTTCTTTTTCCCTGTAGCGAAGTCGCAGGTAGAATTTAGTGCTGTACGAAGGGGTATAGTCGGTTTGCCAAAAGATGTCCTGTCCGAATGAGGGGGCGTGGGTACGGTAGCGCATCCATGGAAAGCGGAAGATATCCCAATAGGACGCCAACATCCATTTCCCGCTTAAGTTGAGGTTCCAGCCGAGGAAAAATCCTTCTTCGTTGCTGTTGCGGGCGTTTTCGCCGAAAGCGTTGCCATAGCGGGAATGGAAGTTTTTCGCATAATGGCGATAGAACAGGTTGGCTGTCAGATGTTCGCCGATGAGCATTTGCGACCCGTAAACGCCACCCGCAGCGCCATTCCCGTTCCATGCCTGTTCGCCGTAAAAGACGGCGTTTCCCAGCCGAACACGGAAATCAAAACTGTAGTTGCCGCCCGATTTTCCGGAAAAGTCGAAACGGTTGTAGGCGTTGGGAGGCGGCACAAGTGCAAGGCTGTAGGCGTAACAGTCCGCCGTTGCCCCGATATGCCAGTCGGTGCGTGTGAAAGACAGGTTTATTCCTGCGATTTGCTCTTTTGCCGCATCTTTTTGAGCTATTTCGGTGGGAGTGCGGTGATAGCCGGTGTAAGGGAATGTGCTTGCGGAGAGGGCTTTTCCGTTTTCGTCCTTTTCGGAAATGGAAGCGTCAATGTCTTTGCAGGAATAGAAAAGGGTTGCCTCAAGGAATTTCAGGTCGAAAGTAGCGCCGGCTCCGCGGAAGAAACGGTTTTCATCGACGGAACAGTGATACCTCAACGATTGGTTATAGCGGACAGCATTCATCAACATGGATATTTTTCCCAGCTTCATTCCCGACCAAAGTGTCAGGCCTTGCCCGAAATCGGCGCGATAGTCGCCCAATATCAGCATTTTCAGAAGATTTTGGGTCTTGATTTGGAGATGAGCCGAATAAAAATCATATCCGTATGGATTATTACCTCGAAAAAAACTTTCTCCGGCGTCTTTCTCGGCCGTGACGCCGAAATGTACCCGGTCGGAATAGTAGAACGAATATCTCAGGCTGGTTTTCACCGGACTGCCCGCGTAGTGGCTCATGCTGTCGGGACGGGCGTAGCCTTCCTGCTGCTGAAGCCCGCTTTGTCCCCCGACGACCAGCCTGTGTGCTCCTTTCCGCAGTATCTCGGAGGGTTTCGGTTTTTCCCTTTCGGGTTTTATTTCCAGCGAAACGAAAGGAGCCATATTTTGTGCCGTTTCGGGCGTAAAACCGTATAGATATGCCATTTCATAAAGCGACAGGATGGGGCCTTTGGTTTTCACGTGATCCAGTAAACTCATGATTTGAAATTCCGTGAGCCAGAACAGCCGGGTCAGTTCGTTGCGGTCGGCGGAATTGATGCGGACAGGGTTTTCCGACAAGGTTTCCAGTATTTCAAAGAGCTGTTCGGCGTCTTGCTCTTCGTCGTTTTGCGCGGCATACTCCGTGAGGATGGATTGCATCCATTCATTGTCGGCCTGCGCCGCGGCTTCCAACGAAACAAACGACAGGACAGCCGCAAAGCCGTTCCGCAGGAGAGGATGAAAAGTCCTCCGGTGATATAGTTTCCGACCAAAGTTTTTCACATCTATCGGTTGTAAATGGGATGAAAACCGTTTTTCAGAGCGCTTCCATCTGTCGTTTTACTTCTTTACCGATGAGTATGGCGAAATACGGCAGCGGTATTGCGCCTATGTCGCCTTTGCCCTGTTTCCTGACGGATACGCTTTGGCTCTGTTCTTCTTTTTCGCCGACAATCAGCAGGAAGGGGATCCGTTTCAGTTCGTTGTCGCGGATTTTTTTGCCTATTTTTTCGTTGCGGTCGTCTACGAAGGTGCGGATGTCGGACAGGTTCAGCGTTTGCGTTACTTTTTGGGCGTAGTCGTTGTACTTTTCGCTGACGGGCAGTACGACGGCCTGTTCCGGGCTGAGCCACAGCGGGAATTTTCCGGCGGTGTGTTCCAGCAGTACCGCCACGAAGCGTTCCATAGAGCCGAAGGGTGCTCGATGGATCATCACCGGCCGGTGTTTGTGGTTGTCGGCGCCGGTATAGTCCAGATCGAAGCGTTCCGGGAGGTTGTAGTCCACTTGAATGGTGCCCAGTTGCCATTTGCGTCCGATGGCGTCGCGCACCATGAAGTCGAGTTTGGGGCCGTAGAATGCGGCTTCACCGGTTACAACCGTTGTTTGCAGGCCTTTTTCGGCAGCCGCTTCGATGATGGCGCGTTCGGCTTTTTCCCAGTTTTCATCGCTGCCGATGTATTTTTCCTTGTCGTTCGGGTCGCGGAGGGATACCTGCGCGATGAAGTCCTTGAAGTCCAGTGCGCGGAAAATTCTGAAAATGATTTCGATGACTTTGATAAATTCGTTTTTCAGTTGGTCGGGCCGGCAGAAGATGTGTGCGTCGTCTTGCGTAAATCCGCGTACGCGCGTCAGTCCGTGCAGTTCTCCGCTTTGTTCGTAGCGGTACACGGTTCCAAATTCGGCGTAGCGTACCGGCAAATCTTTGTAGGAGCGCGGTTTGAATCGGTACATTTCGCAGTGGTGCGGGCAGTTCATCGGTTTCAGCAGAAATTCTTCGCCTTCCTGCGGGGTAGAGATGGGTTGGAAACTGTCTTTGCCGTATTTGGCGTAGTGTCCCGAGGCGATGTAGAGTTCCTTTTGTCCGATATGCGGGGTGATGACCTGTTCGTATCCGTAATCTTTCTGTACTTTTTTGAGGAAGTTTTCGAGTTGTTCCCGCAGTTTGGCGCCTTTGGGCAACCACATGGGCAGGCCTTGCCCTACTTTCGGCGAGAACATGAACAGTTCCAAGTCTTTGCCTAATTTTCGGTGGTCGCGTAATTTGGCTTCTTCCAGCAATTGCAGGTATTCGTCCAGCATTTTTTGTTTCGGGAAGGAGATGCCGTACACGCGGGTGAGCTGTTTGCGCGTTTCGTCGCCGCGCCAGTATGCTCCTGCGACGCTTGTCAGTTTGACGGCTTTGACGGGCGAGGTGTCGGTCAGGTGCGGGCCGCGGCACAGGTCGGTGAAATGTCCCTGCGTGTAGAACGAAATGGTTCCGTCGGCGAGGTCGGCGATCAGTTCGGTCTTGTATTCGTCGCCTTTTTTCGAGAAATAGTCGATGGCTTCGGCTTTCGATACTTCTCGGCGGTGGAAGGGTTCCTTGTTGCGGGCGAGTTCGAGCATTTTCCGTTCGATTTTCGGGAGGTCGGCGTCGGTAAGGCGTTGGTCGCCGAGGTCGATGTCGTAGTAGAAACCGTTTTCAATGGCGGGGCCGATGCCGAATTTTGTGCCCGGATAGAGCGTTTCGATCGCTTCTGCCATCAGGTGCGACGACGAATGCCAGAAAGCGTGTTTGCCTTCCGCATCGTCCCATTTGTACAGCACCAGCGTTGCGTCTTCCGTAATGGGACGGTTCAATTCGCAGGTCGTTCCGTTCACGCTTGCCGCCAATACTTCTTCGGCCAACCTCCGGCTGATTTGCTGCGCAACAGCCAGCGGAGTGATTCCTTTCTCGTATTCCTTTACGCTTCCGTCGGGAAAAGTAATTTTTATCATATCACAAACTTTTATTTAAGATGCGGCAAAGTTAAATAAAAAGAGTGAAACATGATAACATGTTCAATAATTCAATTAAATTGTATGCCGAGCGAATAGGGAGGCAGGTCTTTGTTGTTGAACACCTTTTTGTTGAACGCATCCGTAAAGCGGTAGCGTCCGAAAATCGCTATTCCGTTCCAGCCGATTCTTGCTATTGCCGAAAGATAAAAGGGGTTGAAAGCATAGCTGTTGTAGAATTTGTCCTTTCCTCCGTCTTTGTCCTTTACTTTATAGTGCTTTGCAAAAGCCCAATCGCCCTGTATTCCTGCGTCTATGTACAGTTTGCGGTGGTTGTTTTGCGGCGGGTAGAAGTAGAATCGGGTATAGAAGCTCGTCGTTAAGTTATTGCTGTGAAAGGCCTCTTTTTTGACTTCTTCGGGTAGCAGGTCGCCTGTGATTTCTTCAAATCCGGGGCTGCCGACGGCGTCTTTCAAATGGTAATTGTAGAATGAATATCCGAGCGAGGTGCCTATCGAAAGCAGGCGGGCAATCCGGAAAGTGTTGCGCCCGCCGATGTCGAAAGTAAACGAACGGCGCATGTCGTAAATATCGTTGCCGCGAGCAGGATAGACAAAGCCGAAGCCAAGGTATCCCCCGTGCGAATAATTGGGGTTGCAGTCTTTGACGTATTTTGTTTTCTTTCGTGAAGAAGATGAAGCCTGTGGTTCGTCGACGATAATCTGCGTTATGGTGTCGTTTCCTGCTTTTCGGAGAACGATTTCCATATTACCGATTCTTACTGTCTTTTGGGCGATCGTGTTTGCCGACAGGCAGGCGAAACAACAAAAAATGGCGATTTTTTTCATGGCAGGTTTTGTTTTTTTATTTTTGTTTTTATCATGTTTAATTTCCCGTGACGCTGATTTTGCCTTTCATTACCGCATCAATAAGGCTTTCGTCGATGATGCCCGACAGGTGCATCACCACAACGGAGCTGTCATTGGAACTGATGACCAGCAAAGCGTTTGTTTCCTGTTTTTCTTTGTTTTCGGAAACGGTTCCGATATAGAGTTCCATGCGCTCCGTCGAAGATTTTACTTTCATGATCGGCTCATAACCTTTCTGCACTACTTGTCGCAGTTCGGACAGCAACGTTTCCCGAAACGCTTCGTTTTTGACGGTGTTGCTGTCGAATGTAAAAATACGCAGTCCGGAGATTTTGGAGATCAATTCCTGGGTTTTTTTGTCTTTTGTCTTGCCGTTTTTCATGATGCCCAGCAGGGCAGGAGTAATGGTAATGGATACTACGCCTTCTTTTTCGTCGTATTTGTCGAAAATCCTCAATATAGGATCGTCTTTTTGTCCGAAGACGTTTGTTGCGCTCAATAGCGCCGTAAAAATCAAAAGAATAACATTTTTCATGGTTTTAATATTATTTATGATGGTTGATCTAATACAAATCTGTTTCCGGAGCGATTGAATTTTTCCGTTCTATTTGCCTGAATATGTCTTGGATTTTATTCCATTGTTCCAGACTTTGGCCGACCTCGTGCAGTTTGCCGAAAGAGGCTATGTTGGCGTTTACCCTCTGCATGGAGGCGGCCAGCGTTTGCAGTTTGCTTTCCGCCTCAGCTATGGCGGCTTCCTTGTCGTATATCCGGGTGCCGTTCACATAATACGTATAGGCGTCCTCCTTTGGCAAGGAGGGCCATCCGACCATCAGGAGGAGGGCGACCGATGCGGCCGCCGCAACGATCCATCCGATTCGGCGAATGTTTTTCCGCCTTGCGGGAGGCATGACGGCTCTCTCTTCCTCAAAGAAAGCAAACAGGGCTTTGCAGGCCTGTAATTCTTCCGGTATATCTTCCGAGGAAAACCGTTTCCGCAATTCTTGCTCTTCCGTCAGTGTGGCGGTTCCTTCAAAATATTTATCAAGCAACTCTTTCATTTTATTTATCATGTTACCATTCATGATGAATGGTCAATTGTTCGCGTATTTTCCGGCGAGCGCGGGACAATCCCGTACGTACCGCTCCTTCGTTCATGTCCAGAATATCGGCTATTTCGTCCAGTTCATACTCTTCCACATCGCGTAGCCGGATGATCATCTGTTGCTGCAAGGGCAATTTTTCTATCAATTTCCTGACAAAAGCCGCCATATCTGCTTGTTCAAGCGATTGAAGCGGCGTTGGGTCTATCCGGACGGATTCGGTCAGTTCTTCCAATTTGCCCGGTTGCCGTCGAAGATAGTCCAGACACCTGTTTTTCACGGCTTTCATTGCATAAGCTTCCACGCTTCTGATGTTGTCCGTTATTCCCATGCTCCGTTCCCACAGTTTCAAACTTATATCCTGCACCACATCCTCCGCCTCGTCGCTTTGCCTGACCAACGACAAAGCAAAACGATACATTTTAGGCCGTAGATGTTTTATCAGTTGATTAAAACAGGTTGTGTCCATTCAGATAAATCTGTCCATTCAATTAGAAGACGAAATAGAAAGGTTTTTGTTACACGTGAAAACATAAAAAAATACATCTGCGAGTAAATATCTTATTTGTGTGCGAATTACGTGAAGGATGAAAATCAAAACGAGTAGAAAAAACCTATCTGGAAAAACTGTTTGACTTGCAGTTTGGCGCCGTGTTGCACATCTACCAGTTTTCCTTCGTTGTTGAGTTCTTTTCTCACGGTTTTCTTGTTGTCGTCATAAGTCATGTCGATGCGGATGCTGGATGATACGTGTTTTGCCAGCGCGATGTTAAAGGTAAAGTTCCAGATAGCGTCGATGTTGGCCGGTTTTTCCAAGTAATTGGAGAACAGTTCGAGTTGGGTGTTGTAGGATATTTTTTTGGACATGAAAGAACCGTTCAGGTTGAAGATGAGGCCTCCGCCAAATTCATTTCTCACATGTTTTCCTTTGTCGATCAGTTCCTGATTCAGGCCTGCGCTTTTCAGCACTGTTACATCATCGGAACGCACCAGCGTGGATTTGCCCATCAGCGGGGAAAGGTGCAGCGAGAACCGCGACGATGGCTTAAAGTCCAAACCCAGCGAAAGATAGAAGTGGGCGGGAGCGAAGAAATCGGAAATTCGGATGGTATCTGTGGCGGAATATTTATATCCGGGGGAGAATTGGGTTTTACCGAGAAAATTGGCGGAATAGTACCAGTTTTTAGCCAGTTCGTAACCTATTCGTGATCCGAGATTGATTTGGTCGTCGTTTTTGATGGCTTTGTTGTGGCTTTTTTTAACGATTCCGTATGCGAGGTAGGCGTTGTTTTCCCAAAAGAGCTTGTTTTTCTTGTAGTTGGCGAACAGGCTCAAGTTCCCGTTGAAAGTGATGCTGGGTTCGCCTCCTGCCAGCCAGTTTTCAAACCATGTTTGGGTAGCGCCGATATTCGTATTGCCCCAGATTTTCCAACGGACTGAGTCGGGTTGGGCGTTGGGATTACTTTTGGCGGCAGTGGCGGCTGTTCCTTTGGCAGCCTTGATATTACTGTCAATGGACTGGGCGGCAGTATCTATTGTACATGCGGCGAAAATCGCGATCGAAAACCAGCGGATAAAATGTATCATCATCGAACACTCACGCAAAAATCGTGCAAAAAAATGCAAAATCTTGTATTGAGGCGTCATTTTTTAATTTCTGTTTTTGATGTTATCGAAATTATAACCGATCAACAGTTCGATGGTACCGTTGGTATACTGTCTGACGGGGGAGGATGAATAATCGTATGCGATACCGATATTCAGCCGTTTTCCGTGGATGTATCCGAGCATGAAACAGAGATCGTTGAAGGATTGGAAGGTGTTGCGTGCATTTACGCCGCCCCAGAACTGTTCGCGGAACATCACCCGTGCGGTGATGTCGAGTTGGAGAGGCGTGGCTTCTGTTTTTTTAAGCAAAAGCGCCGGTTCAAGCATCCATTCTCCGAAGTACAGTTTGTAGCCTGCCGTACCGTAGAAGTGTGTTTTCAGCCGGTTGAGCCGGCTGTCTTGGTCGTTGAAGCGGATATTATTGTTGAACAGTTGCATGGCCGAAAACCCAAGATACAGTTGGGGGGTGTAGAGCCATATTCCGGCGGAAGCGTCGGGCAGGAAAGCCGACATGAGCGTCGACGGCGCATAGGGATCTTCCTGTTTGAGCGGATCGTCGGGCGAGTCCAGTTCAAGTTGGCTACCGTCCACACGGTACTGGATAAATCCGAGATAAATACCTGCGGACAGCCGCATGTCGCCGCCCAGTGCAAAATTGCTGGCAAAGGATCCGTTGAGCGTGAATCGTCCGGTAGGGCCGGCGGCGTCATAGCCTATCGTTCCTCCGTAGCCTATGTTTTTGTCCTTATGAGGGCCGTAAGCGCTCAACTGGTTGGTGATGGGCGCATCGGCAAAGCCTGTCCACTGAAAACGGTTATCCATCCGGACTTTGAAGCCATTGTCCGTTCCCGCTACAGCCGGATTGTACAAAAACGGATTCTCTACAAACAGCGACGTAACAGGAATCTGCTGGGCGGAAAGAAAGCCGCCGAACAGCCATCCGAACATCCATAAAAGAATATATTTCTTCATGTTACTGTGTTTTAATCAACTATCTAATGATGGTGACAGAGCCGGTATAAACATTTTCTGATCCCGTTTGCCTGTGAATCAGTTTGACCACATAATAGTATGTGCCTACGGGTAAATTTTTCCCACCGTTGCGGCCATCGAAAGCTACCGACGGATCATTGCTATAATCCTTGCGGCTATATACCACGATACCCGCCCGGCTGAAAACGGTCGCCTCAACGGTGTAGAACAGCACGTACTGTTCCAGCGGGTAGAATTTCCACAGGTCGTGAATACCGTCGCCGTTAGGGGTGAAAGCATTGGGTATGAAGAACTCGAACGATGTGCCGATATAAACCGAATCCCGCGTGCGGCACGTATTGGTGTTTTCCAATTCGAGAATCAGGAAATACGGGCGTTCCGGACGTTGCAGCATTACCGTTGTCAGGGGATCCGGATGGGAAGGCAATCCGTCGGTATGTCCGTCGGGTATGCTTGACCACCGGTAGCCGGTGAAATCCGGAGAGCTTGTTATTTCCAGAGGATAGGTTTCGTCGATGGGGATATACACGGTATCTACCGGAAATGACAGCATGGGGGAAGGGAGAATAACAACAGGGAAGGTGTCCCTTGATACGCAAGTGGTGTCGGGGTGGTACCGGTAGGCGGCGGTCAGTATCACTCTGTTGTCCTCTGCCGGAATGGTCTCGTCGGCTTTGAAGGATACGGGATTGTGCGTCGGGAAGACGAGCGAATCGCCTGCCGGAAGCGTCCACCATGGAGGATCTGCGCCGTTGGGCGTCGTAAAGGGCGAATCGTCTACCGTAATCGTTCCGGACAGGCGGATCAGTTCGTCGGGGCAAAATTCGCTTTTGCCGTCCACCGCGTCGATCTTTACTTCCAAATAATGCCGGGCTTTCACGGTAAAGACGGAATCCAGCCAGCAAAGCCCCTCCGAATCGGTCACATGCACGGCGTAAACGCCTGCCTCCAGCATACCGATGGAGTCTGTTGAGGAAAGTATCCTGTCTTTGTATCGATCATCGTCTGTCCGGCGCCATTCGTAGCTGTAATCGCTTTTATCCCCCTGCAACTTGATGTATCCGTTTTGGTCCTGATTGCAGGCCGGCAGCGTGTCGGCGTCTGCCACATCGACCTTCACCGGACGGGGCATAACGACGATAAAGGTAGAGTCAACGCGGCACCCGATGGCGTCGGTCACTCCTATTTTGACCGGAATGCGATATTTCTTATCCGGATCGGCAATGGTGATAAGGTCGGGGTTGCTGACAATGTTTCCGTCCACCTTGAATTCGTAGGGTTGGGAGGAGGCTTCATCTGTGCTGAAGACCATTAGCGTCAAATCGACTTCCACCTCGCAACGTTTTCCGTCGATGAGCCTGCGGGTCGAATCAATCGTCAGTATCAGCCGCTGTTCTTTTTTCATTTCGATGAGTTCGGTGTAGATACAGTGGGTAGCGGTGTCGCGTATCCACAGGTAATAAACGCCCGTATCCAAATCCGTGAACTTCCCCTGGTAGCGTTCAATCGTGTAATGCACCTTTGTGCTGCCGACGGTGATGTCGCCTTCGTCGGGAGCGTCGTTGCCGGTAACGTCGTCATAGCCTTTTTTCCATTTGTCTGCCGGAGGCAGCGCATCCGGATCGGGCAGACTATCCGACAGGTAGTACTGATAAACGGCGACGGGAGCATCCACCGTGAAGCCGTACTCGCCGTCCTTCTTGCCTACGCAGGTGGGGGAGTGGTTGTCGTCGTCCGGCAGCACTACCGGCGGTTCGGGGTCGACAAGCGTTACCGTATCCGGTACGAGGCAGCCGTCGGTTAAGCCGGCGGAGGTTATTTTTACCGTCACTTCATAGACGCCTCCCGCCAGCCCTTTGATGCTGTCGGTGAAGGCGGCGGGATTGAATATTTCCGTCGCATTCAGGTAAACGGCAAAAGTTTCCGTTGTCGGTGCAGCAAGAGGATTCCCCACTCCGGTGATTTCATAAATGATCACGCCCAGCGCAACGTCCGGGGCGTCGTTGCAGGCAGGAGCAACGGAGTCAAGAGTGAACGCTACCCATTCCGGAGCGTCGATCTCCATTTCGACCGTATCGACGCACTGGGCGTCGTCGGAAATGATGAACGTATAGGTTCCGCCGGACACCTTCTCCACTTCAAAGGAAGTCGTCGTAACGGGTGTGGGAAAAACAGGGTCTTCGGCATACCAGGGTTTTCCGTCGACGGTCAATTGGAGTTGGAAGGGAGGATGTCCCTCGTTAATCGTAACTCCGACTTTGCCGTCGCTTTTTCCCAGACAGGTTGGGGGAGTAATGATTTGAGTATCGAACGAGAGTTCGGTGGGTTTTACTTCCGCTTCGAGGGTATCGGAAACGCACCCGCTCTTTTCCGTCACCACTATCCGGTAGATACCCGGAGGCAAATCGGTGACGGTGGTTTGCAGGGGATCGTTGTCCGTTGCATCGTCGTTGGTAAAAAGGTCGAACTGTCCGGCGGGCATTCCGCTGTACCAGTAGGAATACTCTCCGGCGGGGTGCGTAGCCGCGATAAGGATTTTGCCGTCGCCTTTGCCGTCTTCGAAATCGCAACGGGTGAGGGGAGAGGGCGTTACCGAGCTGGCAGGCGGGTTCAGTTGGAGGAGGGTGTCGATGGTCACGGTAAATTCTCCCAAAATACATTTGGAAGAGGCGGGGTCGTTCTCTCTCACGGTCACGGTAAGGCTGCCCGCCGGCAAACCGGTAATGGTATTGTCTGTCCACTTCTCAAAGCCGGGTATCACCACGCCGGTGATACTGTCTTTTACTTCGTATTCGAAATTGCTGCCGCCGGAGCCGCCGGCAGGATTGGCGACGGTGATGATGGCCGAATTTCCGTTCAGGCAAAGCTGATCCTCATGCGAAATATCTCCGCTGAAAGGCTGTAGTTTTTTCAGTTCCACTTCAACGGAATCTTTGCAGCCTTTGTCATCCTGCAATTGCAATACGATTTTGTAGTTTCCCGGCACGGTCAGTCGTTTTGTGTTGTTTGGCTGGGGCGACATGAGCGTATTTTCCCGATACCATGTTTGCGTGTAGGGCGGCTGAGAGGAGGAAATGGAAGTGATGACGGCGCCGTAAGTGGCCATCGGACAGATATTTTCCACCTTAGCGGAGATATCAAGATCAGGCTCGTCGATAAAAATATCTTCCGACACCCTGCAATTGTTGTTATCCGTTACTACTACCGTATAATCGCCCGTCGGAAGCCCCGATTTTACATAATCGCCGCCTG
Source organism: Bacteroidales bacterium (assembly GCA_031259205.1). Taxonomy (GTDB): domain Bacteria; phylum Bacteroidota; class Bacteroidia; order Bacteroidales; family UBA4181; genus JAIRLS01. The sequence continues at coordinate 29,478 of JAIRLS010000319.1, forward strand.
TCCAGGTATCCGGCATTCCCCCGTTGATGACCACCGTCATGGGGAAGTCGCCGCTTATATGTTTTATCTTGATGGCGCCGTCCGTTTTTTGCGGACAGGAAACCGCTTCGGAAGTGATGGTTACTTCCAGGCCGCAGGGCGCCAACGCTTTTCTCACTCTGCTGGCGGGCGGATCGGCTTTTCCGGCTGTAAAACCGGAAGCGTCCCACACGTTGAGCGCAACGATACAAAAGACGATCCAAAAAGAAAAAAAATACTTCATATCCTAACCTGTCAGAATGAAAATGATAATTACCGCACAAAAATACAAAAAAAATAGATATTAAAGTTTAAATATTTTGTTTATCGACGCTGTCAGGCCGGAAACGCCGACAGGTTTATTCACTGTTCACCATTAATTTATTTCCTGTGTTTTCTGCAATTTCTTCCAGCCACCATTCCGGATAGCCCGGTTGGTCGGGTGATGCGGAGGTGGTATGGTAACGGTTGGGGACAAATTTCCCCCCTTGTTCTTTTTTGATGTTGCCGTCAATATATTTTACCAGCAGAAAACGGCTCAGGTCTTTCCACCGTTGAAAGGCGGCAGTTGCCTGCCTGCCGGAATATTCGGTAAGGTATTTTCTTGCTTTGGCGGGGCTTTTCTTGTAGAGGTTTACGGCTTTCGTGTCGGTAGCGGCAATATCGTTGAGAAAAGCGTCTTCCAGTTCGTTCATGGCGCGGCACACGTCTTTTCCCATAACGTCATAGCGCAGGTAAGCGAAGTTAGCCACTTGATTGACAAGCCAGAAAGCAGATGTTTCGGAATATTCGATCATACTGCCGTTGCCTTGTGCGAAATGGACGGGGATTTGGTTGATGCTGCTGTAGATGGGCGTCAGGGGCGAGGTGGCCGCATCGTCCACTCCGAACCAGAGGATGCCGCCTATCATGTCGGGCAGCCATGCGCGGGCTTGCCCTACGAACCAGAATCCGGTTTGCTGGGTTGCGGTGGCGCGTTCGTTGCAGTATTCCCGTCCGTTGGCTTTCCATGTCAGCGGACGCCAGCGGTAGGGCAGCCCGTGAGGGCCGGCGCCCAAGTCCTTGCGCATGTCCAGTTCGGTGTCTTCCAGATGGTCGCGCATGGCGTTCATGACGTCCTTGGGCGAAAGCCGACGGTCGGGTTTGATCCAAAGCGGCATCCGCCTTTTCAGGTTTTCGCCTTTGGCATAGTCGAAATAAGCGTACATGTCCTTGTTGAAGGTTTTAAAAAACGACCATACGCGCATTTCACAGAATCGCGCTCCGTGAAAATCGACCGGATTGTAAGTGTCCGAAAAGCTGAAATCTTCGTCCGTACCGTTGTACCATCCCTTTTCGCGTGCAAAACTGATGACGTCCTTGCTGTACAGGCAGTTTTCGGGATCGTTTTTGGGAAAGGCAGTGATACGCGCCTGATTAGCATGTGCGCAGATGTAGCCGTCGGGTATGCGGAGGGCTACCCACAGAGCGCCTTTTCCGCCTTCGCCTTTTCCTGTCATTTCCATGATCCATGCTTCATTTTTGTCGCCGATGCTGAAGGATTCGCCTCCGCTGCAAAACCCGTACCGTTCTGCCAGCGAAGTCATCACGCCGATGGCTTCCCGCGCCGTTTTCGAACGCTGGAGGGCGATATAGATGAGGCTTCCGTAGTCGATAATGCCGGTGGGGTCTACCAGTTCGCTACGGCCGCCGAAAGTGGTTTCGCCGATAATGACCTGATGCTCGTTCATGTTCCCTGCCACCGAGTAGGTCTCGGATGCTTCGGGAATAAAGCCGAGTGGTTTGCCGGTGTCCCATTCTACGATTTCTCTCAACTCTCCGGCTTTGTGTCCGGCGGCGGGAAAATAGTACAATTCCCCGTAAAGCGTATGGGAATCGGCTGAATAGGTGATCATCACCGACCCGTCGGCAGAGGCTCCACGAGTGACGAGGAAATTTGTGCACGCCCGGCTGTCGGACGCGACTGCTGCTGCAAACCCAATTACGGCAACGGTAAAAACAGATTTTTTCATAACCTCAAATTTAAGGATGGGCAAATATACATAATTTTTTGATATTATACCTTTTTGATAAAATTGGAAAAAAACAGCTTATCTATTGATTTGTGTTGATGATACGTTCATGCCGGTTATTTGTCCGGCGTCATCGTACAGATAGAATCCTTTCGAGGTATAGATGCCGTAATTGCGAGCTCTCACCAGACGTTTGATGAGCGGGGACGCTTTAAACGCTCTTAATCCGAACTCCTGATACAACAGGTCCATGTAGCGCAACACCTTGTCCAGTCCGATTCTGTCGGCCAGTTCAAAAGGGCCGTGTTGCATACCGAATCCCTGTTTCATAATCGTGTCGATGTCTTCGATGTTGGCAACTCCCTCCATTAAGGTGTTACAGGCTTCATTAATTAAGGTGACGATCAGTCGTGTGCTCACGCTGCCGGGTGATTCGTTCACGGTGATGGCTTCCTTATTAATCATCTTTGCGAAACGCTGTACCGTCCGGTGGGATTGTTCATTGGTTTGCAGGCCGCACACGATTTCTACGATTCTGACTTCGGAAGGCGAGGTGATGAAATTCAGCGCCAGCGCTCTTTCGGGGTGTTGCATGGCGGCGGCGATGTCGCTGATCATGAGCGTGGAAACGCTGCTGGTAATCACAGTCTGGTCGGAAACATAGTCTTCAAGTTTTTTGAACATTTCGATACGCTCATTCAACGGGTCTTTGGAACTGATCACTTCTATAATCAGGTCGCACCCACGAATGGCTTCATAATCGACGGCTCCTTTGATACGCGAAAGAATGACCCGTTTGTCGCCTTGCGTCAATCCCCAACGATTGATGATGCCGTCCAAGCTGAGGGCGATTTTGTTCATTGCGTCTTCTACCCGTTGCCGGCTGATTTCCACAAACACGACGTCGATTCCCGACTGGCTTACGATACGGGCTACCTGTTGTCCGATGTCGCCGCACCCGATCAGCCCGACTTTGTGTATCAGTCCCTGTTTGCCGATACTTTTGTGTAATGCGAATTTTTCTAACGATACTGCCATATAAATAAATAAGATTTTAGGAGTGTGCGGCCTGATTAGCGGTAATAGCAATCATTTTAACGATGTCGTCTACCGAGCATCCCCGCGAAAGGTCGTTGATCGGCGCCGCCATGCCTTGCAGCACCGGCCCGATAGCCTCTGCGTGCGCCAATCGCTGTACGAGTTTGTAGCCGATGTTACCTGCGTCCAATGAAGGAAAGATAAGTACGTTGGCTTGTCCGGCGATAGGACTGCCGGGCGCTTTGCCGGCGCCAACGGCAGGCACCAGCGCTGCGTCGGCTTGCAGTTCCCCGTCGATAGCAAGTTGCGGGTCTGTCTCTTTCACTATCTGCGTCGCCCTGATCACTTTATCCGCCATCTCATGCCGGGCGCTTCCTTTGGTTGAAAAGCTAAGCATGGCTATTTTAGGCTCAAAACCGCCCAAAACGCGGGTCGTTCTTGCGGTAGTCATCGCAATTTCGGCCAATTCGCGGTCGGTAGGGTTCGGATGAACGGCACAGTCGGCAAATACCAAGATACCGTCGTTACCATATTCTTTATCTTTGAGAATCATGAAGAACACGCCCGACACTATCGTCGTTCCCGGCTGGGTTTTCACATACTGAAAAGCGGGGCGCAATACGTCGCCCGTAGCATTCATTGCGCCTGCCACCTCTCCGTCCGCATGGCCTGCCTTGATCATCATAGCGCCCAGATACAGCGGATTTTCAATGAGCTTTTCGGCCTCCTGTTGCGTCAAGCCTTTGGCTTTGCGCAATTCCAGCATCAAATTGACGTAGGCGGCTTTTTGCGGATGATGCCCGGGAGGGATAATGTCCACTCCTTCGATATGTTTCAACCCCAACGAAGCGGCCTTCCGACGAATGTTCTCCGGTTCTCCCAGCAGGGTAATCCGTGCAATACCATTGGCCGTCACATGGTCGGCTGCCCGTAGTGTGCGCTCTTCCAGCCCCTCTGGAAGTACGATGTGTTTTTGATATTTTTTTGCGTTCAGGATAATGTTTTGAATGAAATCCATGATATTTAATATGATAAGTTTATTTTATACCCGTCGTTCAAGATTTAAAATGAACGGTAAAGATACAAAAATTTGTATCTTTTATGGGATTTTTTTTTACATATCAATTTTATGAAGGCGCGAAGGGAAGTAGAGACGAAAGGCTTTCGTCTGAAGGCGCGAAAGCGCGAAAGCGCGAAGGTGCGAAAGCACGAAGGTGCGAAAGTTCGAAGGTGCGAAGGCGCGAAAGTAGAGACGAAAGGCTTTCGTCTGAAAGCGCGAAATTTTTTACCTTGTGTTCCTTCGGCGACTTTGTAGTTTTAAAAAATTCCAGCAGGGACGCCGTTGCACTGCTTCTGCCCCTGGGCGCGTTTCAAATTGTCGCGGCCCGGCTTATCGTAGCCGTTATTGCAGGCTCAAATCCCAAAGCGAGCCAAATGTGTTGATAATGAAAAAATATACATGCTTATTTTTTTGGACGACTCCATTGCGTCGTTTGAAAGCAACTTCGAGCAAAGATTTCCCCGTCCATCTACTCGAAATTTAAATGAGAATCATCACGCAAAATGGGAATCTGTTGCAGATCCATCAGATACAGGAAAATGGATGTTCTATGCGCTTAATCTTAATTTATATTTAAAAGACGTTTATATTCTTCTATTTCGCGTATTTTTTCTTCGAGCGCTTTGCTTTGCTCTTCGAGCGTTTTCTTTTGCTCTTCGATCGTTTTCTCTTTCTCTTCGATCGTTTTCTCTTTCTCTTCGATCGTTTTCTCTTTCTCTTCGATCGTTTTCTCTTTCTCTCCGATCGTTTTCTCTTTCTCTTCGATCGTTTTCTCTTTCTCTTCGAGTTGGATTGAATATTCCTGTTTTACTTCCCATTCCGCTTCGTATTTTGCAGAGGCGATTTGGCTGAGATAGCGACTTTTGGCTTCCTGTTCGTAATCATATACCGCCCTCTCTTCCGCAGAAAGGCGAAAGTAATCTAATATTTCACGCGCTTTCAGCAATCCTTGGGCTTTGAACTCGTCTCTTATACTGTCGTTTTTCAAAAAATAAATCCATTCATCAAGCGTAGTCTTTGCAACGTCATCGAATTTATTGATCTTTAATACATAATACTCCGGATACAAATCCCCAACTTCGACTTTCCCGAATATATCCCGCTGTTTTTCCGACAGTTCGAGGATGTCCGTTCCGTCGTACATGTTCCTGAAATCCGTCCTGCCGCGATACGCATAACCATTCCCATGGCCAAGGTCAAAATAAACAATGTTGATGGAATAGATCTTCTTTAACTCCTTGTACCGGTCGCTCTGAATCATGCCGTCGATGATGGCCTTGCTCACGCCGAACAGCATCCGTTGAAAATAATCTATCTCAAGGATAAACTGCAATTCTATCAGGATGATTTCCCCTTCCCTGTCCTCTACCACAATATCTGCACGGTTGTATTTATCTGTAGCGTCCACCTTGTTGCTTTCGCTTTCCAGTACGCTGGTGATCCGCACTTCGCGACTTAACAGTTCGCTCAAAAAACCTTCCACCACTTCAAAATTCACCTTATCCCGTAACAGGCGTTTTACTGCCCAGTCAAAGGATACTAACTGTCTCTCTTTCTTCCCTGTGCCTTTTTCTCTGTCCTTTTGCATACGGCTGTTTCTTATATTTTATTCGGCAAATTTAGTGATATTTTTTAGAAGTAAAAATAATTTTTACAAACTGTGAACGGCTGACGCCAACCCACTCTTATCGCTTAAAGGGATTTACATTCATGCACAAAATCTCTCCGCACACAAGAAAAAGGAATGCGACAATTTGAAATGCACCTCTTTTTTCGAGGCGCTATGAAAAACAATTCTTCTGACCTCTGCCGACCGGTCATTGAAAAACGTATCTGTATCTGAAACGTGCGTTGGGCGCCGTATCTCCGTGATCCATAAAATCGCGGATATCGCCGGTTTGCGGCATGTTATCCGCCCATTTGAAATCAAAGACGGGCTTATCGGAAAGGCCTAACTGCTGCAAAGGGATGGACAGTTCGATACAACGGTCGGCAATACGGCATGGCACATCCGTCACTTTTTCCCAGCTCCATCCGCCTTTGCAGACGTGCAAACCGGCCTTGTCGCCGGGCAGGATATTCACTAAGAAACGGAATCCTTCCCACGAAACGCCCTCCTGTCCGGTACCGATGAACAGTTGTACCGGCGATTCCGCGCTCAGGACAACGGGCTGGTCGGTTTTTGCAAGGAAAAAGGCATGGCTGTCGTCATTGGCGGCTTGTGCCAGCACGAAGTCGTTGCGTCCGAAAGTATTGGTCAGTGTTCCGACGCCACCCCAGCCGAAATGGTTGCGGGAGGCGACGTCGCCGGTATCGTCGTAGTAGGACAGTCCTACTGCCCCCCAGTCCTGCGCGTTGCCGTCGATGGTAACGGTATGCTTCTCTTCCGCAAAGGGCGTCGGATTGACGCCCTTAAAACGACGAATCATATCTACCATTTGATAATAGTAGTTGTCGCCGAAACCTCCGCGCATCGGCTCTATGTCGCGGCTGTACTCTTCATTGTATTGATCGACGAAATAAGTGTCGCCTGGCCTAATGGGTTTTCCGCACATCTGTCCGACGGCACCGTTGGTGAAACGCATGGCCACCCATTCGTTCCATCCCGTGATAAAGATAAATTCGGGATCGACCGTTAATGCGCGGTTCCATTGTTCGCTAAAGAAAAGCCCTTCGTCGGATTTCAGTACCGCCGGCTGGTTGCCGTTGCTGTAGCTGCGACCGATATTGGAGGTAGGATGGGTAGCGGCGGCTACGGATATTTGTTCGGCTTTGCCGGCATTGTCGTGCCATCCGTAGTTTTGCGGATAATAATCGCCCCAAGCCCATTTATCCTTGCCGTTGCCGAACCAGCCTTGCCGCGTATCGAACCATGAATGACGCAGGGTAAAAAAATTGCTACATTCCGATGACACGTCTGCCGTTGAGCAGAGCGCCAGCGGTTTTCCCTGCCATTCGAACCAGAAGTCGCGGTATTTTCCCCTGGCATAAAAATTGTCATACAGTTGCTGGAGGGTGCCGGCCGAATTGCTGTTGAAGATGCTTGCAATTTTCAGGGTGGCGCGTCCCTGCGCTTTCATGCGTTCCATCACTCTACAGACGGTTTCGATGTTTTCCTGATAGATAACAGCATTCGTATTGTCGAAAATCAGTACATCCACGCCGGCATCCGTCAGCAGTTGGATATGTTTTTCGATCACCCATTCGTCGTTGGACACATAATAGCCGAAATGCGGTTCCGCCCAGTGGTGAAAAGCGTTGACGGGGCCGTACTGCGGATTAGCGGGATTGGCGGCCAGCAGCTTGGATATGTCATAAGGGCTTTTCGTGTCGGTGCTTTTCGGAATCTGCACCGTTTGATGGTCTTCATGGACGTCATATCCATGCGCTCCCAGCCACAGGAAATAGAAGATGCCGACATACCGTTTCTTTACATTGCCGCAGGTTTCCCATGTCGCGATTTTACGTCCGAGCGCATCCGTGGCGGCCCATGTGTCGGCTTTGGATACCTTGCCTTCGGAAGCCAAAGCCACCGAAACATCTACAAAACTTATTTTGTTATTGATCATCACGGTAATTTGGGCAGTTCCTATTCCGGTGGCAACGATGAGTCCCGTTTCGGATACCGTAGCGACAAGTTTGTCGTTCGACGAATAATAAACCGTTACGGAGGCGTCCGGCGGATCGGTGGTGATCGTGAGCTGTTGCCGGTCGGGCGTTCCGCCGTAAATTAAATTAACGACCTTCGGAGATATGCTGAAACCGTTTATCTCCACTTGTTTGTCCCTGCATCCGTAGATGCCGGCTGCCTGAATAAGAATACAGGCTATTTTTAAATACTGTAACATGTTTATCTTTTTTATCATTTTTTAGTCAAAGCGATGCTGTAAAGTCGCATCAATAACACAAGTAAATTCATTATTCATTCTTCATTATTCATTATTCATTATCTGACCGTCCAGCCATGCCGTCCTTTCTTTCAGGAAATTCTTGGCATAGGCGGTTTCTTCCTCCCAAGTCGGAAAATTCACTAATCCTACGCTGATATACTTGCCGAGAATCTGCCACCGGTTGAAATTTTCCTTTTGGGCATACCGGAGTTCTTCTTCCAGCGCTGTTATCTTCTTTTCCAGCGCGGGCAACCATTCCGTTTTCATCTGTTGCCAGCCTTCCTTGACAAGGCCGGCGAAAAAGGGATCGTTAAACAGCTGGTCGTAATAGACATTGTGCCGCCAGTAGAACTGCGCCACAGGAGAGGTCGCCGGAGGCAGCGCCCATCCGTTTTGTCCGGCGGCCGCCAGACCGAGCGACCATTCAAAGTCCCATACGGGATACACCATCAACTTGTCCGAGCGCGATGCAAGCACAAAATAGGGATTGGTGTCGATATTTCCCAGTGTTTCCTGAACGAGATACCACAAGGCGAAACTCTCCGCGTCGATGTATTTCCGGTAACCGGTGGCGGGGTCTTTGAAATGGGAGGAGTACAGCGCATTTTCAAATTCGTTCATCCGGTTAAGGATAAAAGTATAGTTATCGTCGTCCTGTTCAAGGTCGTCCGTATCGGGATATTTGAAGGTATAATGATGCCCCCGGACGGTGACGAACCACAGCGGCTCCAGATTCCAGTAATTGTCCCTTTCGATGAGGTATCCGTCGTTTTGGACGTTTGCGCGGTCAGCCGATTCCTTTACCTGTTCGCACAGTAAATACGTTCCCTGATAGGCGCCGTTCATGAAAAATTCGACGTGTTGCGAGCGGGGCGTCCACGGCAGGCCGGCAAGCCGGGCCAATTCGAAGCCGCAGGAGGTACGCAGCATCGATTTGTCGCAATAGTCGGCCAGCAGCACCCAATCCTTGTCGGCCGGCATACCGAGTATTTCCGCCTTGGCGTCCAGTTTGATCCGGTAGGGCTTCTTTTCGTAGCTCCACGTGGCGTTGCCGCGTCCTTTCATGCGCATGCGGCCTTCATAGCCGGATGGATAAGCGGGCGTTCTGCCGACGGCGATGGTGCCGGGAACATAGGTTTCCTTGTCGGTCACCGCCTGCGCATGGTCGGTGGTAACGGTTACGATGGGCAAGCCTGTAAAAACTTTTACCGTCACGCGATACTGTTTTGTTTCGCCTTCTTTGCCCGTAAGGACATAAGTGGTTGTGCGGTCGAAATCATTTGGGGTGACGCCCGATATTTGTGCCACGCCGTCCACTTCCACCTTTTTGTAATGTCCCGTAAAGCTGGGAATCAGCGAAGCGGCCGTTTTCAACGAAGGGATGAAAGCGGAGATCCCTTCGCCGTCGATAGCGCAGGCAACGTCCGACGACAGTTGGGCGTTGTGTTCCTTCTTGAAAACGAAAGACGATAATTCGACCTCTTGGGGGATATATATCGGCGGTTCGTATTCCTGCTTGCGGCAGGATACCGCTGCTACGAACAGCGCGACCAACAAAACCGTTACCGCCTGCCGCAAATTTTTCAAATGGGATGGATTCATCATGAATTGGCTTTAAAGTTTTAAAATTTTAAAGTTACAATGTTACATGAAATTTTCGAATTACACACAAACGGGGGAAAAAAATTTAAAGACCGCAGAACAGGCCGGTCAGAAAAAGTCCACTTCTGCAATGTATGAATATCCGGCGCCGGCCCAGTTGTTGACGATGGTAATCTTCAGGTAGCGGCCGCTCTGTGGCGCCGGTGCGTCCAGCGTCTGTTCCGCCTGAACATTCGGCAATTCGGGAACATTCAGCAACAAGGTCCAGTCGGTCTGATTGTCGCTCACTTCAAATTTGACGTTTCTGGGAGAGGCGCTGGTGTCGTTGGGATCACTCGATTGCCGGTTGGTAAACCGGACGCCGTTGATGGTAGCGGTAGCGGATAAATCAATGACCACCCATTGCGGCATGGAGCCGGACGCATCCGAATGCCAAAACTCTCCGGCAGTGCCGTCTATGACGTTGGCCGCACTTGTGGTACTCTGCCACTGAGAAGAATAGTCGATCACCGACCATAGCGTCTTATCGGGGACAGGCCAGTACGGTTCGGTATTGACAGACCACCAGAGGGTTTTCCGTTCGTCGTTCGTCGGGATGTTCGATTCGCCGACCGACAGGATGGTCACCGGCAGGAGGTATTCCCTGTCCGTGTCCAGCACGGCGACGTTTTTGATGGTAAGACTGCCGCCCTCCGAATAATTTTTGCCGTTTTCGATCACCTGCGAGGCGCCGGACAACTCGTAACATCCGGCCGGCAAGGGCAGGAAAGCGGTGTTGTTGGCGGTATTGTACGAGGTCACCAGCGACGGGTCGACGCCGATTTCCGCCCGTATCTCCCCCTGGTTGAAGTTGGTAGTGCCGCCGTAGCAAAGACCTTCCCAGTGAAAAACGGAATCGCGTTCGCGGACAAAAGTGATTTTGTTCACTGTGTTGGCAGAAGGGAAATAGAGGTACTTGAACTGTTCAAATTCAAGGTTCTCCGGTATTCCGTCGTCCGTGCAGGAGACCATCAGGGCAACACAGCACGGGACGGCGATACGGAATGCAATGTTAAAGAAATATTTGCGATTCATCATGTCTCAATTATTCATTATCCATTTTCGCTTGTAAACGTCATGGCGTCCATTTGCGTTTTGATGTCCTTGCCGGGCGTATAAAGTATTTTCCGGTGGCGGATGCGGGCGGGGACGATCTGCTGGGGAGTGTCCGTACCCTCGCTGCTGAAGGAGGCTTTCAGGATGCCGAAATCGCCCAGCCGAACTTTATACCCGTCGTTCAGGTATTTGGGCAGGCTTTCGGTGAAGTTGGCAAGCACGTTGTACACATCGCCGGCGCTCAACGAGGAGAGCGCTGCTATTTCGGAAGAAAGGCGTTTCAGGTTGATTTCGCCCGCATATACCGGAACGGCATAATACTTCGGCGGGGCAGTCCTGTTCTGCGGATTCACTTTGGTGACTGTTTTGTATTTCATGTTCGTTATTTATTATTCATTATTCACTATTCACTATCTACGGTTGCACATTCCTCAGGTGCAATTTTCTTGCACCTGAGGTGATGCAACCCGTCCCGAGGTGTGCAGGACAGGCAGGGCAACCGCAAGGATTGCGCCTTAGTCTGCTTCAATCACTACTTGCAGGTTTCGGATAGAAACGGTGCTACTCGCATCCGGACCATCCAGCCGTACGCAATTGTATTGGTTACCGGTTCCTCTGCCGTAATTTGCAATATTGGTGATATCAACCGTCTTCGACGTCCATTCGGTGGCGGCAGCAAAGCTAAAATCTGTCGTAAATGAATTACCGCTACCGGCGCCATCAGGAAACAGGACTTGATAAAAATTAATGGCAGCATCCGCTTTGTATTCAAACTGCAATTCCACCTTGGTAACGTTGGCGCCCAGCGGTCTGGCGCCCAGATTTCCGGTCGTCACGTACGGGTCGCTTTCTCCGCTCGTGACTATGGTATATGAACCGTCTTCATTTAAGGTAGAAGTCGCATTATGAATACCGCCCTCGGCCGTGCTACCTGCGGTACCGACGCCTAATGTCAGCGGGAAATGGAGTTTCCGCGTAACGGTTACCTCTATGGTCTGGTCCGCTACGCCGCTGCCCGGGGTAGCCACAGACACCGTAATAGTGGCGGAGCCGATTTCCAGGCCGCTCACCTTTCCGTCTTCATCTACCGTGGCAACGTCCTCATTCGACGATGCAAAGCTAAACCGGGCATTCTCGGCGTTGCCAGGCGTTGGCGTTACAATGATGACTCTGCTCTCATCCTGTTCCAGCGAAAACGACCTCGCACCGACGTCAAAACTCGTCAGCGGGTACTGTACCGTAACGGTTACAGGCACCTCTACCGGCGCGAGGCTGCCGGATGTAACGGTAATGTTGGTGTTGCCAAGACCAGCCACCGTCACCACACCGGCGGTGGACACCGTTACCACGCTTTCATCGCCGGAAGCGTAGGTGAAACTGCCTCCTGCGTCGGCCGGCGTTTTGGCAACGGAAAGCTGCACCGGCTCATCGCCCATCTTCATGTTGATCGGATTGGGCGTCACCAAGAAAGAGACCAGCGGTTTGCTGTCCACTTTTACCGTCACCTTCTTCGACTGTACGTCGCCGCTGGATGCCCATACGGTGGCTTCACCCACGGCCAAGGCCGTTACCAAGCCGTCGTCCCCCACGCTGATCACCTGCCGGTCGGAGACGTTCCACTTGATTTTCACATCCGTAGCATCCTTTGGTTCAGGCGTAGCCGTGAACTGCTGCGTTTTTTCTACCACCAGCGACACTTCGGTCTCCGGCGATATATTGATAGACTTCAATGCGACTTTGGCGTCTTCGTCTTTGTCGCATCCTGCAAGAAACAGCGCCAAGACTGCACTTGCCACTTTTACTTTACTTAAAAAAGAATTGTAATACATAAAATTAAAATTAAATTAAAAAAAATTAGAAAATAAAAAAATACAAGGATTGGTTATAAGCTTTTTTAAAAAAACAGCCGGCTGTTTTCAATCTCTTTTTACAGGATTCAAAAAGGCACAGCCTTTTGGGGTAAAAGGCCTTGCCTTTTGAGGTAAAAGGCTTTGCCTTTTTGAGGTAAAGGCACAGCCTTTTTAAGGTAATGAATAGGGAATAGAGAATAGTGAATAATGAAAAAGGAAGAGCGCAATAAATAATTAACAATGAATAATGAAGAATTAAGAAGGAAGAAGGAAGAGAACCATTCACCATGAACGGCGGACAATTCAACCTTAACGGCTGATCATTCCTCCTTTTAACCGTGAACCATTGATCATTGACCCTTCTCATCGGCAGATCTGTATCGTGGATATTTACATTATTCATTCTTCGTTATTCAACATTCAACATTCAATATTTATCATTCAACATTTATCATTCAACATTTATCATTCAACATAACCCGGAGTTAGTCCCATCCCGGGTTTTGCCACTTGACTCCTGTTGCGGCTTCCATTTTGGCGACTTCGTTTTGCTGGATGGGATACATCAGGTATTTGTCGCTGTTGGTACCGCGGTCGGCAAGTTTGAAGCGGGTGTAGACATAACTGCCGTCCCCCGCTTTGGCGATGCTCATTCCGGTGACGAAGGCGTCCGTTTCGTTGAGTATTTTCCACCGGCGGACGTCGAAGAAACGGTGTTCTTCAAAGGCCATTTCTACCCGCCGTTCATTGCGGTAGCGTTTTTCAAAATCCGCTTTGGACAGTCCGGGCGGCAGTGGAGGCATGGAAGCGCGCGCCCGGACAACGTTCACCGCTTCGCGCGCCGTCATGGAGCTACCGCCGCTAACGGCAGAGGCTACCGGCACATCGGCGCCGTAGGCCTGATAAGCCGCCTCTGCAAAGTTGAGGTACAGTTCTCCCAGCCGGAAGATTTTCATAAATCCGTCGGCGT
>JAIRLS010000356.1 GCA_031259205.1 Bacteroidales bacterium
TCCCTGACACAGAAGATGTTATTGATGCTTGTTCGTGGTGTGGGCATCAGGGATATCGCTGAAATAGAGAACATCAGTATCAAAAAAGTTGTTTAATCATTTGAAAGCGTTCAAACTCACTTTCTTTTACATCAATTTCGGTTTTGTCTAAGTTAGCATACATTGGAGAACACCACCTAATTTTTACCGGACGATAGCTTAACTAATTGAGTTTTATTTTGTATTCTACTCCGGCGAATATGCCGTCAGGGTCTTTTTTAGAGGTATGCCGGTCGAAGCGGATAAAGAAATCCAGCCGGTTGGTGCGGTTCAGGCGCCGGGAAACGCCTCCCTGATAGCGAATACGGGTTGGGGCGTTACTCTCCGGATCGTTCAGGTCATGTGACAATTCGCAGGAGAGAAACGGCGTCCAGGGCGACCCCCAGATGGCGTATCCCACTTGGAAACGGTTTTTCAGGACATACTTCGGGTTAATCCGGTATGCTTTGCGGTTTTTATCGCGATAAGTGCCCTGCATACGTCCGCGCCACGATAGCGTGAACGCCCCGAAGGTTTCCCTGTAAAGGACGTTGACGTAGGCGCGATGCCGCATCTCATACTGTTTATCGTTATTATACGTGTATAGAAATGCGTAATATACGCCTGTTTTTAATCTTCCGTTAAGAAGCGCACAGTCCGTCCCCAAGCTTGTTGCGGAACGGTCGAAACCCGTGCCGTTCGTAATCAGCCGGACTTCTTCCTCGACTGATAAACTGAAAAAACGGCTGTATCCTTTTTCCAGTTCGAACGAAAAAACAGCGCCTGCGTCCGTCTCCTTCGGGCTTTGGGCGGAAGAAGTAACGATGGGTATGAAGAAAAAAAGTACGGAAAAACCGAATACTTTCCCCTTAACCTTAGAAGCGCGTAATGCTGTCGATGGTGTTAATTTCATCCGATTCTGCTTTATAATAGACTTTCAAATAAGCCGCATCGCGCAGGAAGTCAATATGCCCGACTTCCACTTTGATAATATCCAGGCCCGTGCGTTCCTTCAGGTCGGCAATCATCTCGGCGTATTTTGCAGGATGCACCAGGGCGATTTTTTCGTAAAGCACAATTTTGGTGGAAGTATGTTTGAGGAATTTGTTGCTTTCGAACAGCCAGGTGGCCAGTATGAAGAACAGGTTGGCAACAATTACCGACACGTGCGGGACGTCCATCGACAACCCGTTCACAACAGAGATACCGATGACGACGAACAGATACGTCATTTCGCGTATCTGCACCGTTTCCGTCCGGTAACGTATCATTCCGAAAATGGCGAAAAGCCCCAGTGCGAAGCCGATCTGCATGGGGATGCTTTGCAGCAGGAACAATAAAAGAAAAACGGTTACGCTGAAAAGCATGAACGTGAAATAGTAATCTTTCCGCCGGCTTTTACGGTAATAAAAAAACTGGATAATAATCCAGCAGACGAGGAGGTTGAAGGCAAAGCGCAGCAGTAACATCCATAATCCGGCAGGATTAAACACTTCAACACCCATGAAGGTAAGTCCTTTTTCGGCTAATTCTAATGCATGTTCGGCTGCAATTTCGGGGTCATAATCAATTTGAATCATCGGTTAGGTGTATTATTTTGTTAATAAATATCCATTTGTTTTTGAAGCGGTTGTATTTAAGACAGGGATTTGTGAGAACGCTTCCCATGCAGTATTTGCTGAAAGGGTGCGGTTTGATTCGCTGCCGGCGCAGGGCGTCGCGGAAGCGGGACGGTTGCCGTCCGGCCTGTTTCATCTCAATTATCATGAGATTGTCCATCAACATTCCGTTGCCGGTATGGTGGTTCAGAAACGAAAGGTTCAGGTCGATAGTGACCCGTTCAGTCCCCTCGTTGTTTACCAGCGTAATCCTGTCGAACCGGTTGGATAAGGAGGGCGTCAGGCTGCTGATATCAAAAACGGTCTGTTCGTCCAAGAAACGAATCGCGTCATCTCCCAGATCGGCAACGGATCGGACAGAGGGAAATGGAATGGGAATACGCATTTTACCTGTTTGTCCCCGGTTGTTTTTGTTTTTTATTTCGAGAAACGAACTATTGGATTCCACATAAGAACGGATGCGTACTTTTTGCCTGTTCAATTTCCCGTTATGGTGCACAACAAACATGTCGAAGCTGGGCGTATCTAAATATTGGGTTTGGTAAAGAGCGGCGCGTTTGCCGTTATTTGCCTGTACCCTGAAATAAGGTGCGATGTCTTCCAGCAGCAACCGGAGAAAGGATGCGGGCGCCACAAATTTGTCATCAACACGGTTCATCAGGCGGACGCGCTGCATCTCGTCCAATGTAATGGGAGACATCTTTTCCAGCAGACCGGTGTTATTGATAAGAATATTCATACACTTTGGTTGAATAAAGTTTGCCGTCCGGATTGTAATTATACTGGATTTTTTTCCGTCCGTTATTGAGATATTCATACTTGCGTATCCGCCATAACTTGTTTTTGTCATTATAAACATTTTCGCGAACGCATCTTCCTGTTTCGTCGTATTCGAATGTGATGCGTTCGCGCTGTCCGTAAACGGCATACTCTATTTCTTCCAGCTTGTAGCCGTTTTCATCCCATACGGTAAGGTGATCCATCCACTGTCTCCTGCCTTTTGCATCGGTATTCATTTCTTTTACCACCAAGCTCTTTCGTAATTCCCGTTTTTCTTCCGGAGTGAGGAATGGGGTCTGCGACTGTGAGGCGGGAGGCGTCGACGGCCTGGCGTCTTGAGCGCGGATATGGCCGAACGCGGCAACAGACAGCAGGACGGCTGCCGCGACACGTGACAATTTTGAGCAAGTCTTCATCATTCGATTATAATTATAATGTGATTATACGGCAACATCGACAGATATCATTCCCGGAATCACGTAGATTTTTACTGCACATGCGTGTAAGCCGAACTCCCCACGGAAAATGCCTTCGACGAGCCACCCGAATAGCTCCCGCCGGTGACGTATCCGTTGAACGATACGCCGCCTTCAATAGCGCCGTCATACAGCAGTGTGTATGTTCCGGCCATCAGTCGCGGGTCGGAGAAGACGACAATTACATTCGTGCCGCTATCGGCGCCCGATATGACGGGTACGCGGAAGAGGAGGATGTTTTCGCCAGTGGCTTTTTGGACGCAGATGTCGCCCCCGGCCGCTGCACGCGAATAGATGAGCGCACGCTGCGGCCCGGCGGGCGTTTCCATAAGGCTACCGCTTGTGCCTGCGAGGATGCCGCCGTTGATGGTATACCGGCCTGTCTGTCCGTCGAACGCTTCTCCGTCACCGCGTACGCCGTTGGCCACGGTCAGTCCGCCGTTGAACGTCAGCGTGCCGTTGCTGTCGATGGCGTCTTGGCTGCGGGCGGCGACGAAGACGGTGCCGCCGTTGATGGCGACGGACGTGCCGCCGTTGATGCAGTCGTCGTATGACCGGATGCTAATGGCGCCACCGTGGACGGTGAACGCGCCTTTGCTCTCCATGCCTTCGCCTCCGGCCGTCTGCTGGGTGCAGTTGACGGTGACAGCGCCGCTGTAGACTATGATGTCGCCTTCGCTTTTGATGGCCTTCGGGTTGGCATAGTCCGTACCGTTGTCGCCGAAGCCACCGCCGGGACGTCCGCCCTGTCCGCCGCCTTGATTTCCCGAAACAAAGAAACGTTCGCCCGATGTTGAGGCCGTCAAGACGAGGGCGGCATTGTTTGCCCCCTCAACGCCAACGGTTATCGTGCCGGCGGCATTGATGCACTTGCCGCCTGTCCCCGAACTGCTGCAGGAGATTTTTCCGCTTAGCAGCGCAATATTCCGATCGCTCTTGATGCAGGCAGACGTGTAGGAATCCGGCGAGCCTGTTTCGGCGGTATAAACCTTTCCATCGCCTGCGGTTGTAATGTTGATATCGCCACCGCTGATCAGTATGTCGCCGTCGGCGGAAATACCTTTTCCTCCATCGGCAGATTTCTTACTTTCAATTTGAATGTTCCCGCCTGTGACGGTTATATTTTGATCGCTTTTGACGGCAGTACAGTAAGACGGGTCGTAACCGCTGCTTGCCGGGGTGAGTACCGTGCCGCCGGAAGTAACAATGGAAATGTCGCCACCGCTGATTGTAATATCCGCTTTGCTGCCGATTCCTTTCGACTGCGCGCCCGAAACGGTTATGGCTACCGTGCCGCCACTGACGGTTATTCCCGCATCGGCTTTAATACCTTTCACATCATCGGTCGAAGAGGTTATCCGGATGTTTCCACCGCTGATTTCCGCCGTGCCCGAACCCGCGTCAATGCAGTCGCCCGAAGCGGTAATACTCAGTGAACCGCCAGACTGTATGAACCCCGTTTCCGCATGGAATCCATCGGAAGCAGCCGCCGTGACGGTAATGTCGCCTCCGCGCACGATGATGTTTTTTTTGCTACTCGCTATGGCATGTTTTGCTGCACCGCTGACGGAAAGACTGCCGTAGCCTTCAAATTCGAGCGAGCCGCTTTTGCTGATAAGCGTGGCGTTTTCCTCGTTGGTGGTATTGTCGGACAGGATGCTGTAACCTTTCAACTCAATAACCGTTGCGCCTTCGTTCTTCGTAATCTGAACGGGCGGAAGCTTCGATGCGGAAGCAATTACGGCGCTGTTCAGCGTCAGGCGAAGCGTGTTGGGTGCAGTTGCGTTGTTCTGAATTTTGAGCGAACCGTTGGAGGTTGCCCCGAAAACGTAAAATTCGACTGCTCTGGACGCGGAAGATGCAACCGTAACGTTGGCACCGCTTTTTGTTGCGGTCACGCTGCCGTCGGAAGGGAGATTGCCTACCGTCGCCTCATTGCCCGAAAAGAAGATACTTATAGCGCCGGCGTTTACCGTAACGATTTGCAGGGTAATGTTCCGGTCTGCAAGGTCTGTATTTTCGACCGTAACGTTAAGAACTCCGGCTTCGTATCCTTCGAGCGTAAAAATGATGTAGTATGCACCTGCGGGAATCCCGCCGATAGAATATTCGCCCGATGCGCCGGTGGTTGCCGCCTGCCCGACAGCGGTATTGTCGCCTGCCCGGCGTACCTGTACCGAAACGCCTGCCGCCGCGCCGCCGGGTTTGGCAACAGTTCCGCTTACGGAATATGTAGGCGCGGTGATTTTTTGAAGTACGATTTCGCTGACCGTTATATCGGCATCAACAACGCGCAGTTCGTCGCCCGTAGCCGTTTCATACCCGTCGAGTGTTACGACGATGCGGTAACTGCCCGCGCTTACGCCGGTGATGACATATTCTCCGGAAGCATTGACGGGCGCCTGTCCGGCGTCGTTGCCGTCGGAAATGTTTATCAGCATAGCCGAGGCGTTCGCGGCTGCTCCTCCGTCCGATTTGGTAACCGTGCCGCTAACGCTGTATACTCGAGGAGCTTCCTCTGCACTGTCGTCTGGATTGCATGTCGAAAACGTCAGCAGACAAACTGCAATTGCCGGAGACAAAAAACTTCTTTTTGCACAAAAACACCCTTTCATCTTCTCTAAATATTTATTAGAATTGCCATCCAAATCCCCTGTTCATATTTTGATGTAACTTAAACACATCTTCCTGTTCTTTTGTCAGCATATTTCCAATGGCCCTACGCTGTTCGAGCGTTATATAGGGAATCGGCGGAAACGAGTCTATACTCAATCTATCCGCAGCGAAAATAAAAAATAACCTGCTCATGGTCTTTGTTACTTAATTGTTACGGTAAAGTTAAGGAGGAGAATAAAACAGAAGTAACAGTTGTTGTGAACGACTAAAATATTGGGGCGAACGACGGGGAATGCGGTTTTCCGGTTTCGCATTACAAATTGCGGATAGCAGGATTGAGGGCAAACAACTGTATTTAATGTGTTTGGATATATGATTGTTATATGTTGTATTAACGAATTTTAGCGGACAGTAGTGGAATGATTTATTAAACGTAGATTGAAATAAATATAATGATTTTGTATGAAAAAAATAAACCAAAAACACATTGAAGATTGAAGACAAAAGCCCCCAAATCATTATGAAAAGGGGGCTTTATCGTGTACAAATATTCAAATCAGAGCCTCACGGCCAACAATTCTTCTCCGAGTTTATTTATTGCTTTCTGTATCCTTTCACTTTGTTTTTTTGATGCAAATGCCGACTTGCTTTTGTATTGTCGCATAAGTGATGGATTTATCCCGCTCAACTTTGCCAGTTTTGATACATTTATCCAATCGAAATAATCAAAAAA
>JAIRLS010000072.1 GCA_031259205.1 Bacteroidales bacterium
ATAAAACTCTTTATGGGATATGCATTTTGTGGAAAAGGCCCATTAGAACACAACGGCGGCGATTTCCGAAGTAAAATACTTGAAGTAACCGGCGGAGACGATCCGTTATGGGATTATACGGTGGAGCCACCGGTATCCTACGTGCCCGCCACTTTTAGCTACGAGGATATATTCTCCATCAAGTACAATGAGCCCAATTCCACCACAGGCGGCCTTAAAGGTGGGAACGTCTATCTTCTTGGAAAAGTGAAATACAGTGTGAGCGGCGGCGGCGCCACTACGGAAAAAACAATAGACGAAACAAGCAGCAAAACGTTGATGGAAGAGTTAGGCGACACAGGCCAAGCGACTTCATGGCAGAAATACATTTACCCGCAAGACTTCTTCGGTTTGCCGGATGGCGCTGTTATAGAAGAGATGCAGGTCTATTTCTCCAATCAGGATAAAAGTAGTACCACAGCTGAGTTCCAAGTGGAGTCAACCTGCCCATGAAAACGACAACAATAATAAAACAGGGTATCCTGGCAGCGCTGTTGTTCCTGTCAGTGAATTTTCCGGCTTTCGCCCAACAGGTAGCGCCCTTCCAGGAAGGCGACCGGGCGGTGTTTTTAGGTAACAGCATTACCGACGGCGGACATTATCATTCCTACATCTGGCTGTATTACATGACCCGCTTCCCCGATAATCCGCTTACCGTCTTAAATGCAGGCGTCGGCGGCGACCGCGTTCAGGAAATGTATAAACGGCTGGATGATGATGTGTTCAGCAAACGCCCTACCGTATTAATGGTTACGTTTGGCATGAACGACAGCGGTTACTTTGAATACAACGGCGACAATGCCGAACAGTACGGAAAAGACCGGCTGGAGGAGTGTCACACCAATTACCTGCTGTTGGAAAAACGGTTGCAGGCGCTTCCCAACGTGCGGATCGTGATGGTTGGCGGTTCTCCTTACGACCAAACGGCGCAGTTTGAAAATACCGCTTTCCGGAAGAAAAACGATGTGATGCTTCAAATAACCGACTTTCAGGAAGCTTCCGCCAGGAAAAACCGGTGGGAATTTGTGGATTTCAACCGGCCGATGACCGCATTAAACCTGGAGGGACAAAAAACAGATCCTGCCTTTACGCTGTGCGGCGGCGACCGGGTTCATCCCGACAACGACGGCCACATGGTTATGGCGTACCTCTTCCTGAAGGCGCAGGGGTTTGCAGGTCGCGAAGTCGCAACCATGCAAATTGACGCAGCGGGAAAGAAAATTATCCAGTCCAAGTATTGCCGGCTGTCCAACCTGAAAGTATCGCCGACAACGGTAAGTTTCGACTATTTGGCCGAATCCCTGCCTTATCCTTTAGATCCGGTTGCCCGCGGCTGGGGACAGAAGAAGAGCCAGAGCGAAGCGGTAAAAATTATTCCTTTCATGGATGAAATGAATCAGGAACTGCTGAAAGTCGAGGGGCTGAAAGGAACGTACCGGCTGTCTATCGACGATATAACAATCGGCGAATGGCCGGCGGCGCAATGGGCAGCCGGCGTCAATTTGGCAGCCGAACAGAAGACGCCGCAATACAAACAAGCGCTTGCCGTCATGTATTTGAACGAAGAACGGTGGGAAATCGAACGCCGGTTCCGCGACGAAGCGTGGGTGCAGTTTAACTTCTTCCAACCTCGCGGACTGCTGTTTGCCAATAACGACGAAGCCGTCCGGATTTTTAACGAACACACGCCGAACGACGCATGGTTGGCGGCAAAAACAGACCTCTACGGAAAAACGTTTCACCCCGCCGTGAGGGAAGCCTGGCAACAGCAAATGGATTTACTGGTCGATAAAATCTATACCATCAACAAACCGGTTGTAAGGAAAGTAGTATTGAAAAAAATAAACGATTAATCACGATGAGAAACAGGCCTTTTACGGTTGCGCTCCTGGCGTTTTTTCTCACGGTATCCGCCAACAGTTGCCTGGAGGCGGAAATAATCGTTTCGGAACTTAAATGCGAAAATCTGGTAAATCCCAACGCTATCGACAACACGAAACCGCATTTCAGTTGGAAAATAAAATCGGCGCGGCCGATGCAACAACAGGCGTATGAAATCCAAGTGGCGTCCGACAGTGCGCTGTTGCAACACGGAACGGCCGACTTATGGAATTCGGGTAAAGTAAATGCGTCAACGTCCGTAATGGTTCCCTATAAAGGCGCCGGGCTAAGGGCGCGTTCGTTGTGCTATTGGAGGGTCCGGGTTTGGAATGAAAAAGGAGAAGTTTCGGCATGGACGCCCACGGCCCGTTTCGGAGTCGGGCTCTTGAGCAAAAACGACATGCAGGGAAGTTTTATCGGATTGGCCGGTGTGAAAAGCCCTGTTTTACGCAAAAAATTCACAGTGGCCGGCAAGAACACTTCCTTTTTGCATGTCAATTCGCTGGGCTATCACGAAGTGTATCTCAATGGCGAAAAAGTTTCCAAAGATGTGCTGTCACCTGCCGTTTCCCAGTTGAACAAACATTCGGTGGTCGTCACCTACGATGTGACGAATTACCTTCAACCCGGAGAAAACGAACTGGTGATCTGGCTTGGCCAGGGCTGGTACAAACAATCGGCCTGGGACAGGGTGGACATTTCGATTTTAGACAGCCCTGTGGTAAGGGCGCAATTGGATGTCCGGCAAAATAAGGCGTGGAACACCTTGCTCATTACCGATTCGAGCTGGCAAGGAAGAGCCAGCGGCTACGAAGATACCGGCTCATGGAACGCGCTTCGCTTTGGCGGGGAGCGCGTAAATGCCGCAGACAATCCCAAAGACCTTTATCCCGCCACGCTAAACCAATTGACGTGGCAACCGGCGGCAGTCCGTACCGCGCACGACCACGAAATTATCCCCGAAATGACGGAGCCTAACCGTATTCAGGAAAAAATACCGGCAAAATCCATTACAAAAATCGATGCGGACACGTGGCTGGTTGATATGGGCAAATGCGTAAACGGCTGGCTGGAATGGCGGCTGCCTTCCTTACCCAAAGGACAAAAAATTTCGATATACTATTCCGACGACATAAACGCCGACGGCACATGGCTGGAAATGGTAGGCGGCCAGAGCGATCAATATATCGCGTCGGGCGAAAAAGGCGAAGTATTTTGCAACAAATTTAACCATCATGCTTTCCGGTATGTTAAAATCCACAACACCCGCATAAAACCTGCGCTGGAGGACGTGAACGCCTGCCTCATTCATACCGGTTACAAAGCCGCCGCTTCGTTTGAATGTTCCGATCCCGACATGAATGTCATTCACGACATGATTCAATACACCATGCGCTGCCTGGCATTTGCCGGATACATGGTTGATTGTCCCCATTTGGAGCGCGCCGGCTACGGAGGCGACGGCAATTCTTCGCTCCTCAGCCTGCAAACCATGTACGACGCCGCACCCCTATTTACCAACTGGCTGCAAGCATGGACCGACGCCATGCGCGAAGAAGGCAGCTTGCCTCACGTCGCGCCCAATCCGGGTGCAGGCGGCGGCGGCCCCTACTGGTGCGGATTTATTATCATGGCCCCGTGGCAAACATACGTGAACTATAACGATGCGCGATTGATTGAGAAATATTACCCGGCAATGAAAGAATGGCTGGGATATGTAGATAAATATACGGTAAACGGCCTGCTGAAACGCTGGCCTGACTTGCCTTACCGCGACTGGTACCTGGGCGACTGGCTGGCGCCGGCCGGCGTCGATTCCGGAAACCAGGCCTCCATTGATTTGGTGAACAACTGCTTTATCAGCGACTGTTTGGACAAGATGGAGAAAATAGCCACCCTGTTGGGAAAACCCGGTGAGGCAGCCGGCTTCGCGGCGCGCAGAAACACCCTGAATCAATTGCTGCACGCCACCTACTTTCATGCTTCGAGCAGAAGCTATGCCACCGGCTCCCAGCTCGACATGACCTATCCGATGCTGGTGGGCGCAACGCCCGGCAACATGTACGCATCCGTGCAAAAGCAGTTATTCAATTACACCGGTAAAAACCACCGCGGACACCTCGCTGCCGGACTGGTGGGCGTTCCCATCGTGACCCGTTGGGCAATTGAAAACAAGGCGGCGGATTTTATTTATACCATGCTGAAAAAGCGCAATTATCCGGGCTACCTGTATATGATTGACAACGGGGCTACCACAACGTGGGAATCGTGGGATCGCGACCGCAGCCGTATTCACAACTGCTATAACGGCATCGGCGCGTGGTTTTACCAGGCGATAGGCGGCATTCGTCCCGACGAAGCGAACCCGGGCTACCGGCATGTCTTCATCGACCCGCAAATACCGCAAGGCGTCACCTGGGCGAAAACCACGAAGGAATCTCCCTACGGCGCCATTGCTGTTGATTGGGCGCTGGAAACGCAACACCG
>JAIRLS010000120.1 GCA_031259205.1 Bacteroidales bacterium
CCTCCGACTACCGATCGTGCACGAAAACCCACATGTTTTTTATTGTTCGTGTTGTACCAGTCCGACATGGGTATTCGGTCGACGGTTTCGTTCATAAACCGGTGCAAGGGTTTGATAAATTGCTCGAACGTCGGTTGATCGGGCGACAGGGTTGCCGTCCAAATGATCCAGTCGGATTTGGAGTATGCTTTCCGGTTGTCTAACGGCAGTCCGTACTGGTTTTGTTTGCTCAGGTAATAGGGAATCTCTTTCTGTACCACTGTCGGAGGAAAGATATTCAGTTGCAGCAATTTGTCCCACACCAGATTGTACTTTTGGCTCCATGTGCCGGGCTGGTCGAAAGTGAGCCGGAAATGATCGCCGTCGTCGGCCATCTTTACCCATTCTTCGGCCATTTGTCGGGCTTTTTCCGTATATTTGCCGGCTTTTTCCTGTTGGCCTAACATGGCTGCCAGTTTTCCGTAGGAGGCAATGCCGAGTATCGCTTTAACGGACAGGTTGGCATTGTGGGCGAAATGTCCGGCAAAATCATCGGTACACAACTGATTTTCGGGATCAAGTCCTTTTTCGACAAGATAATCCGTCCAAGTGGTGAGCGTTGTCCAGTGTTTTTCCGCATATTCGGCATTTCCTTCTCTTGCTGCGACGGCTGCGGTGAGAATGAGCATATTGCCGCATTCTTCCACCGGCATGTCTCCGCCGTAAGTCTGTCCGTTGGCTTGCGGATAGGTGCCCACATCATGAGCGGCGAAGGGTTTGTTCCATTTGCCGCTTTCGCTGTAATAAAAGATATGATTGAGCAGCCCTTTGACCAGTTCCGGGTTGTACAGCAGGAACAGCGGCGCCGAAGGGTAAGTAACATCTACCGTTCCGATAGAGCCGTTGCTGAAATTTTCTTTGGAGAGAAACAGCAGATCCCCGTTGGGCGCCTTGACTAATTTGTGGGCGGCAATAGACTGCCGGTAAGCCAGTGCGCACAGTTCGGCATATTCTTTCCCTCCCGTTTCGACGGCATGGAGCATCAGTTCATCGTTAAACCGGCTACACTCCCGCATCAGAGCGTGATATTCCCTGTCGGCCTGCATAAAAACCGATTCGATGCTTTTCGTCCCGTCAAGATTCCACAAGGGACGAAGATTTTCCCCGAAATATTGTATGGAATACAGATCGTCATAGCCGATCATGACTTTTCCGTTGGCGGTTGCGCCGACGTTGCCCAGCCGTATGGCCAAAGCGAGTTTGTCATGTCCGTCTGCCGCAGGAGGCGCCGTTTCTACCGTTCCGCTTTCCGTAAATTGTTTGCGCAGGGCGTATTCGTCGCCCGTAGCGCCGACGGCTCGCTCTTTCCCGGCGCACAGGTAGAAATAGCCCCAGTCAATGCGTACGTTGTCCCCGCGTTTTTTCAGTATTTCCTGCGACCGGCTGCCTGTTTTCAGGAATAGCCATCCGTCCTTTTCGTAGGTTTCGCTGACGCTTTTTTGGTGGGGTTTGTCCAATGCCCACAGGGGAGAGGCTTCGAAATACAGTTCCACTTCATGCGGTTTTCCGTCCGCAGGAGTGACGGCATACGAGATATAATTGACCGGACGGGAGATCAGCTCCGGTTGTTGCAGCAGTAGCGGCGCTGTGAACGCCAGCGTCAGGTTAACGGGGCCGCAGGTGAAGTGATAAGAGGTTTGGGTGGCCTGCACGTCCACTGACGTCTGTACAGCGGTGGTGGTCAGGTGCAGAGGGATGTCGGCTTCCGCATACAGACCGAAATCAACCGGCGCGCCGTGAGTGTGGTTCCGGCAATGGGCAGCGATAATGTTCCGTCCTGCTTTCAGTGTTTGTCTTGCTTCGACCGGCAGCGGTATTTGTACGTTTTTACGCCATTTGTAACCGGTATTGACCGCTTCCGTGCCGTTTACGTACAGTTCGAAATCGTCGTCGTGCGAAAATTCCAGAAACACGTTAGCGGACGATAAGTCCTCTTCCAGATGTATTTCCCGTCTTATCCATATTTCGGTGTTGTTGCCCGTCCAAAGCGTTTTTACATTTGCTTCGTCAGGCGTTCCGAATGAGGCCGGCCCTTCTTTCCATTGCGTGTCGTTAAAGTCGGCTGTTTCCCATCCTTTGTGAGGTTTGGTCATGGTGTATTTGCCTGTCCAGTTGCCTTTTTCGGCAGTAACGGCCACCGTTTTCAGCGGTCTTTCCTCAACGCCCATGAAACGGTAAGCTTGGCCGTCCACACGTATGACGCCTGTGAGCGGGAATGCTTGTCCCGTCCAGTGACGCACGGAGGCGTCGTAAAGATTATCGGCCATCGACCATGCGCTGATGTACGGGTCGATGGTAACAAGAGGATATGCCGGCGCTCTTAGCGTATTGGGCACGCGAGGAGCGGAAATTTCGAATGAGTTGCACGCAAAAGCGCTCAACATGATAACTGCAATTGATGATAACTTCGTGTTCATTTTTTTAGATTGAAAATTTATAGATTGAAAATTTATAATTCATAATTCATAATTTGTCCTGTGCGGGCAGCGAATTTCGCCACTGCAAGACTTTTTCCATGAGTTCTTTTGCCTTTTCGGGATACTGTTCGCAAAGGTTCGCGGTTTCCCTTTGATCGTGGGCAAGATCGTAAAGTCGCGCGTCTGTTCCGTCAGCATTAACGAGCAGTTTCCAGTGGTCTTGCCTGACGGCCAGATTGGGGCTGACGTCGTTATCGGCAGGTTTGGGAAATGCTTTGCTGTCGTTGCGCCGGTATTCCCAGTAGATGGGTTGGGTGCGTTTTTGGGGTCGGCCGGTCAAGGCATTGCTCATGTCCTGTCCGTCGCTTGTGAAGCCGGCGGGCAGGGCGGCGCCTGCTATCCGGCACAGGCTTTCAAACAGATCGAAAGCGCATACCACCGACGTGTCATCCGTCTTTCCCTTGGGGATCAAACGTTCCGGACTCCAGACAATGAACGGCATCCGTATTCCGCCCTCGTAGAGGGACGCTTTGCAGCCCCTATAATTACCGGCGCGGCTACCGCGGAAACTTGGCGCCGGACCGTTGTCGGAAGTGAAAATGACAATGGTGTTTTTAGCTATTCCCAGCGTTTTCAACCCTTCCAACAGGCGTCCCATTTGCCGGTCGTATTCAATCAGCACGCTACGGAAATTTTTTTCGCTGCTTTCGCCTTCCGGAAACAACATTTGTTCTTCCATGTTGCCCACCCACGGGGTGTGCATGTCGTCGGGCCACAGATTGACGAAACAGGGTGTTCCGCTGTTCCTTTTGAGGAAGTCCAGCGTTTTGTCCACAAAATAGGCGGTTCTGTTCCAGCGTTTGATGCTGTCTTTAGCAGACCATATCCAGTCGGTGGAGGTGATCAGCGGGTCGGGGTCGGGGCTTTCGTAGGTGCTGACGTATTCGTCGTATCCGTATGTTGTGATGGACGGCGCATTTTTCACGTCGCGGCCGCCTCCCAGATGCCATTTGCCGAAATGTCCCGTTTTGTATCCGGCCGCTTGAAGAGTGCGGGGAAGCGTTTGTGCGTCGGGAGAAAGGTAATCGTTCATTGTGGCCGCCGCATTGCCGGCCCTTGTCTGCAAATAGCTGGTGATATGAAAATTGCCCGGACATCTGCCCGTGAGCAGCCCCGCCCGCGAAGGCGAACTTATCGGCGAGGCGCTGTAATACTGTGTAAAACGTATGCCTTCGGAAGCCATCCTGTCGATATGGGGAGTGGGAACAAATTTGCCCCCATAGACGCTCACATCGCCGAAACCCATGTCGTCCGTCAGAATGACGATGATGTTAGGCGGTTGCGTCCTGTTCTCCGTTGCCGAAAGGCAGCCCGGCAACAAAGCCGGCAAAAGGTAAAAATTAAATTTCAATTTCATCAGGTTACTCTTTAAAGTGACAAATATAATACATTATACATACAAAGACGAGAAAAAAGTGAAAAAGTTTAATTCGAGATTTTTTAGTCTACATCTTTTTTCTTTTTTTGAGGCGCTATGAAAAATAATTCTTCTGACCTCCGCGAAAGGCTTTCGTCTGAAAGCACGAAGTTTTTTTAACCACAAAGGGCACGAAGTTTCACGAAGTCCCATATGGCAAATCATCTCCATCATTCAAATCACATAAATCACAGTTCAGATTCTCCCGCATGGACACTAACGCTTTATTCCTACTTATTTATACAATTCCGACCAGCCATTTAATATTTTCTTTAAAAAAAATGAAAAAAAATTTGGATTCTGAAAAATTGTGTTTATATTTGCCCTGTTTTTAAAATGAAAAAACAATTTAAAAAATGTCGATTTTTCTTACATATAGTCCTCTTGAAAGCCCAATAACAGCGGGCTTTGGCACGATATTTGCAGAGAGAGAGAGAGAGAGAGAGAGAGAGAGAGAGAGACTTACAGCCGATCATACCTTATAATATATGCGCGCGCACGCGCGAGATAAGAAAAAAATTCCGAAATTCATCTATCGCCGCAGTATTATCTTTGATAATATGTGGTTTTTTTATTCCCCCAACCGTTCTTGTTGCCGCTTCCAGCCCTTCTGCCGCTTTGTCCGTAACTTCCCCGTTTTTATCTGCGAATCGCTATAACACTGTTATTGACATGAGAAAATACGGAGATTTCA
>JAIRLS010000129.1 GCA_031259205.1 Bacteroidales bacterium
ACCGCATACGTATTATTACTACCGCTGTTGACACAAATGGGGGATTCAAAAACACGTCCAAAAATTAATTTTAAGGAGGCTCTTGAAAACGTTTTTATGAAGGATTTGAAGCCATGGAGTGATAATAATCTTACTGAAAATTTGGCTGTTAAAAGAAAAAATAAACTTGCTGGATGATGTTTTTTTGAAACTGACTTTTGCACAACCTACCTTTCAGGACGTTCCGCATTCTTCAAAGCGGATGGCTTTTCAGGCGAAAGGCTTTCGCCTCTACATTCAGACGCACGGCTTTCGCCCCTACCTTCAGACGCACGCCGTGCACCCCTACATTCAGGCGCACGCCGTGCGTCTCTACATTCAGACGCACGCCGTGCGTCTCTACATTCAGGCGCACGCCGTGCGCCTCTACATTCGTGCTATAGTGGAGGTCGGAAGAATTTTTTTTCATAGCGCCTCAAAAAAGATTTAACGCCTCAAAAGTAAATTTAGTCAAAATCCGATTTGTGAATCACAAAATTTTCGCGTATTTTTGTCGCCGATGTCAAGGATAAAAATAGTGATAGACGATAAAATCCCATTTATCAAGGGAGTATTGGAAGCTTACGCCGATGTTTCCTATGCGTCGGGCTTTGAGTGCGCACGCGAAGCACGTCAGGCCGACGCTCTGATCATCCGTACCCGTACCAGATGCGATGAAGCCTCGTTGCAAAACGCTTCCGTAAAATTTATCGCCACCTCCACCATCGGTTTCGACCACATTGACGCCGAATGGTGCGAAAACAACAATATTACATGGGTCAATGCGCCCGGATGCAACGCCGGATCGGTACGGCAATACATGGCTGCCGTACTGGCGACGCTGGCGGCGCGACGCAACCTGCATTTCTCCGGTACGACGCTGGGCGTGGTAGGAGCAGGTAACGTAGGCGGCAAAGTGGCGCAACTGGGGCGCGAACTGGGAATGAACGTACTGTTGAACGATCCGCCGCGTGCACGGAAAGAAGGCGGCGACGCTTTCGTCACGCTGGAAGAAATCCTCGGCCAAAGCGACATTGTGAGCCTTCATGTACCGCTCAACCGCACAGGCGAAGACAGGACATTCCACCTTTTCGACGAAGCGATGCTGCGCAAAATGCGTCCCGGCGCCATACTCGTCAACAGTTCGCGGGGAGAAGTCGTAAAAAACGACGCCCTGAAAAACGCTCTGAAAAACGAAAGGCCGAACGCCGCCGTGCTGGACGTATGGGAACGCGAGCCTGACGTCGACCGGGAGCTGCTGCCGCTGCTGGAACTTGCCACCCCCCATATCGCAGGCTACTCCACCGACGGCAAAGCCAACGGCATCGCCATGAGCGTGCAGGCGCTGAGCCGGTTCTTCCAACTGCCGCCGGAAAACTGGCGCCCCGCCAACCTGCCGGCGCCCCGCCAACCTCTTCGCTTCAAACTCGACGGATACGGAAAAACGCAACAACAGTGTATTTGCGAAGCCATTCTCCACACTTACCCCATCGAAGACGACGACCGGCGGCTACGCGAATCGCCGGAAACATTCGAAAAACAGCGCGGCGACTATCCCGTCCGCAGAGAATTTGAAGCCTACGCCGTAGAAGCGAAAAACGTTTCACCGGAAACCCAAAGACAGTTGAAAGCCTTGGGATTCCATCTCGACTATCTCGAATCAATTTGATCTTAACATAAAAATTTTTATTACATGAAAGAAGGAACAGATATTGGACTGGCAGGTTTGGCCGTAATGGGCGAAAACCTTGTATTGAACATGGAAAGCAAAGGCTTTTCGGTAACCGTGTACAACCGCACGGTGGAAAAAGTGGATAACTTCATCAACGGACGCGGCAAAGGAAAAAACATCGTCGGAGCGCATAGCGTGGAAGAACTGGTAGCCTCGTTGAAGCGTCCCCGCAAGGTGATGCTGATGGTGAAAGCCGGCAAGGCAGTGGACGATTTCATCGAACTGCTGCTGCCCCATCTGGAGCCGGGCGACATCATTATCGACGGCGGAAACACCCACTTTCCCGACACCACGCGACGCACCCGCTACGTGGAAAGCAAAGGTCTGCTCTACATCGGAACAGGCGTTTCCGGCGGCGAAGAAGGCGCCCTGCGGGGTCCCTCCATCATGCCGGGAGGATCACTCGACGCATGGCCTCACGTGAAACCCGTCTTCCAAGCCATCGCTGCGAAAACGGAAGATGGAACGCCCTGCTGTGAATGGGTAGGGCTTGAAGGCGCCGGACACTTCGTGAAAATGGTACACAACGGCATCGAATACGGCGACATGCAGCTTATCTGCGAGGCCTATCAGGTAATGAAAGACCTGACAGGCATGAGCGCCGGCGAAATGCACGAAATATTTGCCGAATGGAACAAAGGCGACCTCGACAGCTATCTGATTGAGATTACCCGCGACATCCTGGCCTACAAAGATACGGACGGACAACCGCTGGTGGACAAAATCCTCGATACCGCCGGACAAAAAGGCACCGGCAAATGGACGGCCGTAGCCGCTCTGGATCAGGGCATCCCCCTGACGCTGATAGGCGAAGCGGTCTTCGCCCGTTGCCTGTCCGCGCAAAAAGACGAACGGCTTGCCGCTTCGAAAATCCTGCAAGGCCCCCGGACGGCTTTCAACGGCAACAAAAAAACGCTGGTCGAAGACCTGCGTAAGGCGCTGTTTGCCGCCAAAGTAGTTTCCTACGCCCAAGGCTACGCACTGATGCGATCGGCTTCCGAAGAAAACGGGTGGCGCCTGAACTACGGCGGCATCGCACTGATGTGGCGCGGCGGATGCATCATCCGGTCGATCTTCCTCGGCAAAATCAAGGAAGCATTCGACAAAAACCCGAATATCGCCAATATCCTGCTTGACCCCTATTTCTCGGAAAAACTGAACGCAGCACAAAACGGATGGCGCAACGTGGTAACCCAAGCGCTGTCCAACGGAATACCCGTCCCCACGCTTGCTTCCGCTCTGTGCTATTACGACGGATACCGCTCCGAACGGCTGCCGGCCAACCTCCTGCAAGCCCAACGCGACTACTTCGGCGCGCACACCTACGAACGGTTAGACCAGCCGCGCGGACAATTCTTCCATACCAACTGGACGGGACGAGGGGGCGACACCGTTTCAACCACTTATACCGTATAAACTTCTCATCTCTTCCCTCAAAAATTGGGTTCATTCTTTTATTGAGGCGCTATGGGGCAATGGATGTTCCAAACGGTGGTTTGTTTCGAGTTTTCAGACGAAAACCTTTCGTCTTTTCAGGCGCAACCCTTTCGTCTCTACATTCGTGCTTTCGTGCTTTCGTGGAGGTCAGAAGAATTGTTTTTCTTAGCGCCTCAAAAAAAGAATTAACCTAAATTTCTTTCGCGGAGAGTTGCAAAGGAAAATTTTTATCTTTGGTAAAAAAATCCGGTTTATCCCTAACTTCGCCATATTTACTCCGTCTATGAATGTAATAGTTTAACAGGCAATAGCATATTGAATTTTATTATTTTGCATTCCTGAATAAGGTTTACAAAAACACAAAGCCCGCAAAAGTCGATTTTCTCAGACTTTGCGGGCTGCTGTCCATTTCCGGATTCACAGGAACAGCCGGTTTGAAACGGCTTTCACGGGTTTAGAGCGCCGGTTTGATGATGTATGAATACGCATACCGGTCGTTGAGCATGCGGTATTGTTTTAGCGGACGGGCGCCCCAACTGTCGTCACCGCCCACGCCCAGTTGTTTCAGGTCGATATTGACATGAAGTTCTCTTCGGGGGTCAATGTCGATGCTGTGTTGCTGTTTTTTGGTCAGTCCGGGATCGAAATCGTCGTCGGTGTTGTGGCGGGCGTTGAAGCAGAAAGGGCGACCGTCACATTCAAAACTGACGCCGGCGCCGTCGTTGCCGGTGAACGTTACGATACGAACGTCGGTACGGTAGCCGTTTTCCTGCGGACGTATGTAGTTATAAGCCAGTTCACCTGCCTTACAAGCGTATTTGCCTACGAATGCCGAACGATTGCGGTCGTTGTAGTTTTCCCACGGTCCCCTTCCGTAATAGGTCACGTTGTCAAACTGCAAGGGAATCTGCATTTTCATGCCGAAGCGGGATAACTCCGGATGTTCGATACCGCTCATGTCGATAGAAGCCGACACTTTAACGGAGCCGTCGGGACGAATCAGGTAGACGACGGTGTAAGGGATGTTCATGTATTTTATTTTTTGATTGACCACGATTTCTACGCCTTCTGCGGTTTGCGGTTTTACGTCGATGCCGGTTACTTCGAGTTGGTTGCCGGCAGTGCGCCATACGTTGCCGTTACGTTGCTGTTGATTGCCGAAGTCGTTATCGGTCGGCGCCCGCCAGAAGTTGGGCGTTGGCGCGGCAGTGATCAGTTTCCGGCCTTTGCAGGTATAGTTGGTTATTTTCCCGTTTTTGAGGGAGATGGCGCCTTTTACGTTGCCGCTTTCGAAACGGAGTTCGTGGTCGGTTTTGTCGGTTTTCAACGTGCCGGATACCTTGTCGGGCTTGTATTGCGAGAGGGCAAATTCTTCGGACGCCACCTCGTGGCCTTTCGGCACCAATCCGGCTGTTGCGACGGTAAAAGCTTTCACTCGAAGGTAGTATTCTTTGCCTTCTTCAAGGGGTTCCGGCCACTGCAAGGCGATTTCCGTATGCGATAGCGGAGGGGCGCTTACGTTGTCAATGTTCTGTTGCCGGACGAGTTCCCCGTTTCTATACAGTTCCCACCGGTAGGCGTATGCGTTCAGGTCGGTGAAGAGATGCCGGTTGTAGAGTTTGATTTTGCCTTCCTTGAGGTTGAGGTCGGTTGCCGTCAATTGGATGGGCTGGTACGATTTTTTCACTTCGTAGATGCCCGGATGGACGGTACGGTCGGCATTGATCACTCCGTTGGCGCAAAAATTTTCGTCGTGCGTCCACCGGTGTCCGCCGAAGTCGCCGCCATAGCCCCAGTATTTCCGTCCCTGTTCGTCGTAGGCGGCCAGTCCCTGATCCACCCAGTCCCAGATAAATCCGCCTTGCAGGATGTCATATTTGTCGAATATATCCCACAGTTCCTGAAAATTTCCGGTGCTGTTGCCCATCGCATGGGCATATTCGCATTGAATGTAGGGGCGGTAACTGTCGGGGTTTTGCGCATAACGCTCCATGTGTTCTATCTTGTGATACATGGGGCAAACAATATCGGTAAATTTATTTTCCCCCGCCCGGTTGCACTGTACCGGTCTTTGCGCCTTGTCGTTTTGTTTCAGCCAGTTGTAGGTAGCCTCGTAATTGGGGCCGAAGTCGCTTTCGTTGTTCAGCGACCATCCGATGATGCAGGGGTGGTTCTTGTCCCGTTCGAACATGCGGATGGTACGGTCAAGATGCTGCCCTTTCCAGCTTTCGATGAAAGAGGGATGCCGTGAACGGTCGAAACCATCTATTCCGTGCGATTCGATGTTGGCTTCATCCACAACATACAGGCCATAACGGTTGCACAGTTTGTACATTTCCGGCGGTTGCGGGTAGTGGCTTGTGCGAATGGCGTTGTAGTTGTGGAGTTTCATCAGTTGAACGTCTTTTTGTTGGGTGGCGTCGTCCACATAATGTCCGTATTTCTCGTGATGTTCGTGTATATTGGTGCCACAGATGCGTATCGGTTTTCCGTTGATAAGCAGTTGCCGGTTGCGTATTTCTATTTTGCGGAAACCGGTTTGGCAACCTGTCGTTTCGACGGTTTGCCCCTTTTCATCTTTCAATTCGATACAGAAGGAGTACAAATGGGGATATTCGGCGCTCCACTGTTTCGGCGTATTGACGTTGGCGGAGAGGGAAACGGTTTTTGCTTTTCCCGCTTCTACGCCTTTCACGGTTAAGGTCTTGGCGAATACCGTTTTTTGTTGCGCGTCCAAAAGGCTTACATTCACTTGGTATTTGCCTGACGGCTGTGCGGTGAAATTGCGGATGCGGATGTCGGCTTTGAGGATACCGTTGCGATATTGTTTGTCCAGATCTCCGTTGACAAAGAAATCTTCGACGGATACTTTGGGGTGTGCAATCAGTAATACATCGCGTTCAATGCCTGCCAGCCGCCAAAAATCCTGATCTTCCAGATAGGAGGCGTCACTCCATTTGAATACCTGCAAAGCCAGCAGGTTTTTGCCTTTTTTCAGTAACGGAGTGATGTTAAATTCGGCGGGAGTTTTGGCGGCTTTGGAATATCCCACCCGTTTCCCGTTGATGTATATCGTGGCTGCACCGGAAATAGAGCCGAAATAGAGAAACACTTCCCTGTCTTCGAACGAGGCCGGCGTTTCGAACCATGTGCGATAACTGCCGATCGGGAGGTCGTTGTTGTCCACAAACGGCGGATTGAGGGGGAAAATGTACCGACTGTTGGAGTAAACAGGCACGCCAAATCCTTGCGTTTCCCAACTTGCCGGCACTTGAATGTCGTTCCATTCGTTGTCGTTCAGGCTTTCCGAATAGAAATCGACCGGACGTTGCGCTACGTTTTCTGCAAACTTAAATTTCCACGTGCCGTTCAGGTTTTTCACGAAAGGCGAAGCAAACTTATTATCGTCCAAAAGTTGCCGAATATCGGCGTATGGTACGAAATCGGTGCGCGGCGGATATTTGCCTTCATCGACAACAGACGGATTTTCCCAAAAATTCTGGGCAAAAAGCTGACTTGAACAGATCAGCGACAAATAGAGGAATGATTTTCGGTTCATGTTGATTATGTTAGATGGATTTTTTTTGTGATTAATTCAGGGTTAACGGGATAAGAGCCGGAAATGTCCGTTGGCGACGCGGATATAGGTTGGCGTCGGCAGGGGGGCGTCCTCATCCTCCGGTTTCTCGACTTTTTCCATTACATTGCAGATAAAATTGCCTTCAAGAATGAAAACTTCATCGCACACTTGTTCAAAATGTGTAATCTCCATATAATTAGTTAATGGTTCCAGCGCTTCCTGATAAATGACGGGATAATTGTATTCAAAAAAATCCATGATATTTTCCGTAGAATAAGTTGTTGCAATATCAATAGCGACGCCCTGCATGTAGACGGTGTCTTTGATGAACATTTCGGTCTTGTTGGCGTAGGTAAAGGCATAACGCGGACGGACAATTTCGTGCAGTTGCTTGATTTGGCCTTTGCCTTCTATGGTTTGTACGCTTTGGAAGAGGAGGCGTATTGTCGGCGGGGGGGAGGAAGTTTCCGAACTTTCGCCGTGTGACGGCAATTCGGTAAATTCAGCGGCGCTTCTACAGTTTAAAACGGCTTTATGGCCGTCGTAAGCGATGATGAGAGTGCTTGTATTTCCGAAATGCCCCATTTGGTAATACTTGCAGGCAACGCCATTTATTTCGCAGGAAATATAGAACGCAGTGTCGGTAGGAAGGTACGACAGTGCATAGTTACACGGGTCTACCGGTTTCCCCTTGTTGCAGGAAGCAAGAATCACCGTAAAGGCTATTAGTATAACAAATTTAAAAAAACGCATTTTCATGATTTTTTAAGTATGCAAAACTACATAAAAAACATGAATTTTCCAAGCGCATAAAATGAAAAAAAGTTTTTACGAATGAAAGACAGCATTAATTTATCCAATTACACACAGGCGGATAAAAAAGTTAATTCTTTTTTGAGGCGCTATGAAAAACAATTCTTCTGCCCTCCACGAATACACGAATGTAGAGACGCACGGCGTGCGCCTGAATGTAGAGACGCACGGCGTGCGTCTAAATCCGCTTTGGAGAATGCGGAACGTCCTGAAAGGATTTTTAAGAGGGAGAGGAAGAAAGCAGAAAACAAACCACCGATGGAACAGTCCGTTGACCCATAGCGTCTCAAAATAAGATGTAGCCAAAAACAAAAAAAACGGTCATCGTCGTAATGTTCGTATATTTTTTTTACCTTTGTCGCAAATCTCATATTCAGATGAAAATCATCACGCTACTATGCTCTATCTACCTGATAGTACTGGTTTTGGCAAGTTCGCTGGCCTTTCTGCCGGTGGCCGCTGTTTTGCGCGTTGCCACAGGATGGTATGACGGGCAATTGAAAATCCTGCATTTGTTTTCCTGCTTTTGGGCTTCGTGCTATACATGGCTCAATCCGCTGTGGAGCGTCCGCATTACCGGACGGCAGCATATCGACGGAAGAAAAGCCTGCGTGATGGTGAGCAATCACCAGTCTATTGTGGATATATTGGTGATTTACCGCATTTTCAAACATTTCAAATGGGTGGGGAAGGCGTCGCTGTTCAATGTTCCGATCATCGGATGGAATATGTACCTGAACCGTTATGTCAAAGTTGAACGCACCCGCATTTCGAGTCAGCGGAAAATGCTTCGCCGGTGCGAGGCGAATATCCGCAACGGCAATTCCATCATGATTTTTCCCGAAGGCACCCGTTCTTCCGGCAGACAAATGAGGGATTTCAAAGACGGCGCTTTCATGATAGCCGTCCGGCAAGAGGCGGATATCATCCCGATGGTGATAGACGGCACTGCCCAAACGGTGCAGGGAAAGTTTCCATTCGCCTTTCAGCGGATACGCCTGCATATCCTGCCGGCTATTCCCTTCGAACACCTCCGGAACATGAGCGTATCGGAGGTCAGCCGGCTCGTTCGCCAAATCATGTCGGACGAATTACAACACATGCGTTCATGACCCGACTGCCAAAATGCCATTGACTGCGAAAAAATGGCAGATTTTTCAAACCGAAATCTGACAAATACGGTTTGGCACAAAATCTGTATGCTATGAACACAAATTGATTGTTTAACTTTTTAAAAATAAATAAAAATGGCAAATGTAAAAATTAAACCATTGTCAGACAGAGTTCTGATACAACCGGTGGAGGCCGAATCAAAAACCGCCAGCGGATTGATTATTCCGGATACCGCAAAAGAGAAACCTCAAAAAGGTACGGTAGTTGCAGTAGGTCCCGGTACGAAGGATGAAAGTATGCAGGTGAAAGTAGATGATGTAGTGCTCTACGGAAAATATTCCGGCAGCGAGTTGAACATCGACGGTACGGATTACCTGATCATGCGGCAATCCGACATATTAGCAGTTATTTAATTTTATAAATTTAGTTTTAAACGTAAAAATTCAAGAGAAAATGGCAAAAGAAATCAAATTTAACATTGAAGCCCGTGACGCGCTGAAAAAGGGCGTGGATCAACTGGCGAATGCAGTGAAAGTAACCTTGGGGCCCAAAGGTCGCAACGTGGTTATCGACAAGAAATTCGGTGCGCCGCAAATTACTAAGGACGGCGTTACGGTGGCCAAGGAAATTGAGTTGTCCAACAAGATTGAAAATCTGGGCGCTCAGATGGTAAAAGAAGTAGCCTCGAAAACCAACGACGACGCAGGCGACGGAACCACCACCGCCACCGTGCTGGTACAGTCGCTGGCTACGGTAGGGCTGAAAAACGTAACGGCAGGCGCCAATCCCATGGACCTGAAACGCGGTATCGACAAGGCCGTCGTTAAAGTAACCGGAAACCTGAAGGAACAGTCGCAGTCGATAGGCGATGACCTGAAGAAAATAGAGCAGGTGGCCAGCGTATCGGCCAACAACGATCCTGAAATAGGAAAACTGATTGCCGAAGCCATGGAGAAAGTGAAAAAAGAAGGCGTGATCACCGTTGAAGAGGCCAAAACCACCGAAACGTGCGTGGACGTGGTAGAAGGGATGCAGTTCGACCGCGGTTATATCTCCGCTTATTTCGTTACCGATACCGAAAAGATGGAATGTACGCTCGAAAATCCCCTCATCCTGATTCACGACAAGAAGATTTCCACTATGAAGGAATTTCTTCCGATCCTCGAAGCCACCCTGCAATCAGGGAAACCCTTGCTGATTATCGCCGAAGATGTGGACGGAGAAGCCATTTCCACGCTGGTAGTGAACAAGTTGAGAGGCTCGTTGCGCATCGCTGCCGTTAAAGCTCCCGGATTCGGCGACCGGCGCAAGGAAATGCTCGAAGACATCGCCATCCTGACCGGCGGAACGGTGATTACCGAAGAAAAAGGCCTGAAACTGGAAAATGCCACGCTCGACTTGCTGGGCAAAGCCGACAAAGTTACCATCAACAAGGACAACACCACCATCGTCAACGGAGCCGGCGCCAAAAAGCAAATCGAAGCCCGCATCGCCCAGATCAAGGCGCAAATGGAAAACACCACTTCCGACTACGACAAGGAAAAATTGCAGGAACGGCTGGCTAAATTAGCCGGAGGCGTTGCCGTGCTGCACATCGGAGCCGCCACCGAAGTGGAAATGAAAGAAAAGAAAGATCGCGTAAACGACGCCTTGAGCGCAACCCGCGCAGCCGTCGAAGAAGGCATCATTCCGGGAGGAGGCGTAGCTTATATCCGCGCCATCCAGTCGCTGGAAAACCTGAAAGGCGACAACGAAGACGAAACCACAGGTATCGCCATCGTGCGCCGCGCACTGGAAGAACCGCTCCGTCAAATCGTTGAAAATGCAGGACTGGACGGCGCCGTAGTCGTACAAAAAGTGCGCGAGGGCAAAGACGACTTCGGTTACAACGCACGTACCGACGTCTACGAAAACCTGCTGGCAGCCGGCGTCATCGACCCGACCAAAGTAGCGAGGGTAGCGCTGGAAAATGCCGCTTCCATTGCCGGCATGTTCCTCACCACCGAATGTGTGCTGGCCGAAAAAGAAGAAGAGAAAACTCCCGCCATGCCGAATCCCGGAATGGGCGGAATGGGCGGAATGATGTAATCACCCGCCGCTGATTGTGTTTAAACTCCCGAATGAAATCATTGATTCGGGAGTTTTTTTTTGAAAAAAACAGGGCTGAATCTAAATTTTACCGGACAAAACAACCTTAGTAGCAAATGGCATCGCACACACACATTTATTACCTTATTGTTCCGTTGCGTGAAACTTCGTGTCCTTTGTGGTTAAAAAAAAAACACTAAGTCGCGGAAGTCAACGCGGGTAGTTTTCCGGTCGGAAAATAAAACCTTATCTCTACCTTATTAAAAAAACAAAACAACCTTAGTAGCAAATGGCGTCGCACACACACATTTATTACCTTATTGTTCCGTTGCGTGAAACTTCGTGTCCTTTGTGGTTAAAAAAAACCACGAAGTCGCGGAAGTCAACGGATTAATTCGCCGTAGGCGATACCTATCAATAGAAAACGAATCATACACGCCCCGTAGATGGTCCGTAGGACATTCACGGTATATGTCCTGACGGACAAAATCGTTCATCTTCATGGTATTCTATGGATATGCAAGCCGTAAACGGCTATTCTTTGCGGGTAGTTTTCCGGTCGGAAAATAAAACCTTATCTCTACCTTATTAAAAAAACAAAACAACCTTAGTAGCAAATGGCGTCGCACACACACATTTATTACCTTATTGTTCCGTTGTTTTGTTCCGGAAAAACGTTTCGGAAAAAAGATGTAGCCCCCTTTCCATACAATTCCCAAGTAAAACCTTCTTTTTTTGAAATACCTGCGTAATTACAAAAAAATTGTTTTATGCGTTTGGAAAACTCACGCTTTTCATGTAGTTTTACACCCAAAATCGGACATATACTTTATGCAGTAAAAATACATGGCTATTGGCTTCGATTCCCCGTAAGGGAATCATATCAATAGAAAATGTGCATCCCCCCTCCCGATTCCCCGCAGGCGAACCGGAACGAAACGGAGTTCGGTGCAACCCATCGCAAAATCATACCGCATCATGTATATTTCTCATATGATGACCAAGGATAGTTTAAATAGTTAAGGTAGAAATTAAGATGCATTTAACGAAGGTAAATATGAATCGGAACAGTTGCCTGTCTTCGATTTCCGAAGGAAACAGCGTTTTTGATAATATATGCTTATTGGTTATGTGTG
>JAIRLS010000140.1 GCA_031259205.1 Bacteroidales bacterium
ATGAACAAAAAAATACTTACCTTTGTTGTCAGAAAATTTATTAAAAAAACAGTAAAAAATAATATATAGTTAATAGTTAATGTATTACATCATACTGTGAAACACATAACATCGCTACCACGATATTCAATGCTTCTTTGTTAAATTTTCTATCCATTGTATTAAATTTATTTGTTAAATTTCAGAGTGATGAGTGATGACTTTTGCATAGAAGTTGTCCGGATCTTCTGTCAAAAGATTTGGGAAAAGAATCGCTTTCATGCGATGAAATAAATCAGATGTCATTTCTTTAATAAAATTAAGGTTATTACTATTTTTTTCTTTATTATATTATAAGTATTATAATCGGAATTCTTCACAACGGAGTCCTACGGTTGCCGAGATCGACAACTTCTTAATCCGCTTAAATATTTATTTATTTACTTTCATCGTTGTTTTTCAAGATGATACAAACCTTAAAAATAAATTGTGCTTCAAAGATGTCTAACCTTTGACGACGTCTAAAAATCCATTTCGGAGGCTTTTCATTAAGGATCGAAGGTCATTTACATTTGACGGGTCTAAAATTTTGACGTTACAAATATATAGTGTGAAAAATCATTTTGCAAGTTTTTTTTTGTTAATTATTGTTAAAAATTATCACCCCCCATGTACTTGTCGATGAAAAGCAGTCCCACAAATGGACACAGACGATTGCGGACTGAACAGGGAGCGATCCGAATGTGTTGATAAGGAAAAAACATACATGCTTAATTTTTTTTCTGTTTTTCAATTCGCTATTTTAAACCGCGCGAAGTATAGCGCCCGAATTTCTTCTTCGGATAAATTCAGTTGAATAAGCATATCTTGCATTACCGAGGGGTTTTGCAAAGATGCTTATTCATTCTCTAATGCACAAAACGATACCGAGTAAAGAATAAATTATCATGGAAACGCTATCTTTCATTCGTAAAAAAACTTTTTTCATTTCGTGCGCGCTTGGAAATCGCAGAATTTTCATGTAATTTTGTCCCTTTGGAATTAAAGTAAATATGTCATCCGATACTTCAAATATACAGGGTTTTTCCATGCGGCCGGCGATGACCGCAGGCGCGGTAACAGGCTGTTTAATGCTGTTTTCGTCCTTACTGCCGTTTGCTCAAATCATCAGTTTATGCGTTTTCTGCGGCGGCATCTATTACGGGACAGGGCTTTACCGTAAACACTTGGGGAGCGTCCATTTCGGGCGACTGTTTGGAGGCGGCGTCCTGACGGCTTTTTTTTCATCGGTGATCATTGCTTTTGCCGTTTATATCCTTGTAAAAGCAGTCAATCCTTCCCTGCTGGGGAAGTATCTGACTGCAGCGGAACAGATGCTGAAATCATCGGAACTTCCCGGGGAAACCGTCAGCCGGACGATGGAACAGTTCCGGTATCTCATTTCGCCCGGTTTCCTGTCATTTGCCGTCATCATTAGCTATACCCTGACAGGCGTCTTGGCAGCATTGATTTGCTCGCTTTTCCATGTTCGCCTCAATGCGCCTACCCGTTCGTA
Source organism: Bacteroidales bacterium (assembly GCA_031259205.1). GTDB lineage: Bacteria > Bacteroidota > Bacteroidia > Bacteroidales > UBA4181 > JAIRLS01. The sequence continues at coordinate 1,535 of JAIRLS010000140.1, forward strand.
ATTCATTGTAAACATGGATATATCAATCATCATACCTTTGCTTGACGAAGCCGAATCGCTGTCCGAACTTGCCGCATGGATTGACCGTGTGATGAAAAACCATCCCTATAGTTATGAAGTTATCATGATAGACGACGGCAGCCGGGATTCGTCGTGGAGTGTGATCAAAGAAATAGCCCAAAAATCCCCTCACGTCCATGCTATCCGTTTCCGGCGCAACTACGGAAAATCCGCCGCCCTGTACTGCGGGTTCAAGCAGGCGACCGGCGATGTGGTCATTACGATGGACGCAGATTTGCAGGACAGCCCGGACGAAATACCGGAACTGTACCGCATGATCAGGGATGAAGAATATGACTTAGTGTCGGGGTGGAAGAAAAAACGCTTCGACAGCAAACTGACAAAAAACTTTCCCTCTAAAATCTATAACGCTACCGCCCGCTGCATGACCGGTATTCGCCTGCACGATATGAACTGCGGGATAAAAGCCTACCGTAACGATGTGGTCAAAAATATCGAAGTGTATGGCGAAATGCACCGCTACATACCGGTGTTGGCATACAAAGCCGGATTCACCCGCATAGGCGAAAAAGTGGTAGAACATCGCGCCCGCAGATTCGGCGTTTCAAAATTCGGGTGGACCCGTTTTATCAATGGATTTCTCGACTTGTTGAGCATCCTGTTCGTATCCCGTTTCGGGAAAAAACCCATGCACCTGTTCGGATTGCTGGGAACGCTGATATTTATCGTCGGGTTCCTGTCTTCTGCCGGACTGGGAATCCAAAAATTGCACGCTCTTCATCAAGGGCTTAAGATGGATCTGGTGACGAACAGCCCGTATTTCTATTTCTCTCTTGTTTCAATGGTTCTCGGCACCCAATTATTTTTGGCAGGCTTTTTGGGGGAACTAATTTCAAGAAATTCGATAGAAAGAAATACCTATCAGATTAAAGAAGAATTATAAATAGTGGACAGTTGACAATGAAAAGGTTATATATCAGCGTGGGAGCCGTGTGGATGGCGTTGCAGTTGTGTCCTTCGGTACATGGGCAAAGCGACGCCTCTATCAAAGCGGCCAAATCAACTGCCGCCGCCGCCGGATTGAAGAAATACCAGAAATTTTCCGGCAACGACGGCAAGCCATGGTTGTATGGCGGCGACGTTACCCTGTCTTTTGCTTCCACTTCGCTGTCCAACTGGTCGGGCGGCGGCGAAGACCAAATCTCCATCGCTCCTGCGGTCAATCTGTATGCCAATTATAAAAAAGGAAAACGAACGTGGGAAAATTACGGGATTTTTAATTACAGCATCCAAAAAAACGGCGAACGAAAAGCCGTAAAAAACAGTGACAACATCAACCTGATTACCAAAATAGGACAACAGATCACCCCTAAATGGTTTTATACTGCCTCCTTCCTTGTCTGTACCCAGTTTTCGCCGGGTTTCAAATATTCAGCCACCGACACGGTCAGAGTGAGCGACTTTCTGGCGCCGGTGTCTCTTTTTCTCTCTATCGGTGTAGATTACCGCCCCAACAACAACATATCCGTCGTAATGTCGCCGCTGATGGGGAAAGCCACTTATGCGCGGTCGGACGACATGCTGGTACTGTCCAATGCCGGATTGGTTACCACAGAAAAAGACTCTTCCGGAGCCGACGTCAAAATCCCGCACAAATCGCGCTACGAACTGGGAGGAGGGCTGGTCGCCTCATGGAAGGGAAATACCTTAAAAAATAAGCTGTCCTGCGATACGCAGGTGGAATTGTTCTCCAACTATGCGAAACAGCCGGAAAATATCGACGTTACATGGCGGGTTATTGCCAAATATTTGATTTATAAAAATATCTCCTTCGACCTCAGATTCGACTTGCTGTTTGACGACGACAAAAAAACGACCGATGAAAACGGCCAGCTAAGAGGGGCAAAAATTCAAATGAAAAATTATGTGGGCGCAAGTTTGTTTTACCAATTCTAATTGATTATTTTTGCTGCCGGCTGTTTCACAGATCAGGCATGAGCCGCAGAAGGTTCATTGCAACAGTTTCTTGGGACGGAAGGATATATTAATTAGAATATTAAATACGAATTAAATTGATGATCATTATTAATGTAAAACAATGGAAATAAAAGGAAAACTGATCAAAAAGATGCCGGTACAGACCGGACAGGGACGTAGCGGAGAATGGAAAAAGCAAGAAATCATTCTCGAACAGGAAGGCGCTTATGCCCGTAAAGTGTGCATCGCCGTATGGGGCGATAAGATGGACGTCGCTTCGATGGAAGAAGGCGCCATGCTGAACATTGCCGTAGATGTGGAAAGCCGCGAATGGAACGACAAATGGTATACGGATGTGAAAGCATGGAAAATAGACGTATTGAGCGCAAGCCAGCCGTCTCAGTCAGACGATTACCCGCCGCCACCGCCGCCGCCGCCGCCATCTTTTGAAAGCAATCAACCGGATGATTTGCCGTTTTAGCTTTCGGCCTTATCCCTGTTATCCAAGCCCGAAGCCATGAGTCCTTCTCCCCATCCGTTCGGCAGTATCAAGGTATCGAAAATTATTTTTCCGATTGTCATTGGCGTAGGCGTAGTGGCATGGCTGTTTTGGCGCGAGTTTGATCCGAAAGCATTCGACTGCATGGCTTTTACGTGGAGGGGGGCCGTCTTTTTGCTGCTGGCTTTCATCCTGATGTTTTCGCGCGACTTCGGTTACATGGTACGCATCAAAGTGCTTTCCGGCAACAAACTGACGTGGCGACAAGCTTTCCGAATCATTATGCTGTGGGAATTTACCTCTGCCGTAACGCCCTCCGCTATCGGCGGAACAAGCCTTGCCATTCTCTTTGTCAATAAAGAAGGCATCAGTTTGGGGAAAAGTTCGGCTATCGTTTTGGCCACCTCGTTTCTGGACGAACTGTATTTCATTGTCATGTTCCCGATTCTGCTGCTGGCCGTAAACATCCACAGGCTGTTTACCATTGGCGATCATAGCGGCTCTTTCATCAACGAATTTTTCTGGTTCGCTATTATCGGCTATTCCATCAAGGTAGTCTACACGATAGTGGTCAGCTACGGGCTGTTTGTAAATCCGCGCGGGCTGAAATGGTTGCTGCTCCAAATTTTCCGTTTGCCGTTCCTGAAACGGTGGAAACATCAAATCAACGAAGCAGGCTATGAAATCATTGTCAGTTCACGCGAACTGCGCCGCCAATCCTTCATGTTCTGGGTAAAGGCTTTCGGATCGACTATCTTTTCATGGACTTCCCGCTACTGGGTGGTCAATATGATCATACTGGCCTTCTTTTTCATGCCCAAGTTCGGAGATCATTTCCTTATCTTTGCGCGGCAGTTCGTCATGTGGATCATGCAACTGATAGCGCCCACTCCCGGCGGCAGCGGTTTTGCAGAAGGCATCTTTACACGCTATCTCAGCGATGTGATGCCGATAGACAACCTTGAAATCGCCAGTTCTCTTGCCGTCGTTCTCGCACTGCTGTGGCGATTAATCAGCTATTATCCCTACCTGATTATCGGCGCGTTCATCGTCCCGAAGTGGATCAAAAACAAATTCGCCGATAAAAATGACACTTCACCAGCATAACGGACATGCATACCGGCCTGTTTTTCGGTTCGTTTAACCCGGTACATATCGGGCATCTGGCCATAGCCAACTACATGCTGGAATTTACAGACATGGAACAATTGTGGTTTGTGGTCAGTCCGCACAATCCGTTCAAGCATCGGCACTCTCTGCTGCCCGAACGGGACCGGCTGCATCTGGTCAATCTCGCCATTGAACCGTATCCGCAGTACAAGGCGAGCGACATCGAATTTAAAATGCCAAAACCTTCGTACACTATCGACACACTGGTACGCCTGTCGGAAAAATACCCCCAACACCGCTTTTCCCTCATCATGGGATCGGACAATCTCGAATCATTCCGAAAATGGAAAAATCACGAAGCCATCGTCGCACAGTACCACCGCTATATCTACCCGCGCCCCGATTCGTCCGGAAAACCGGAAAATATCGAAAACGCCACTGTCGCAGGCGCTCCGCAGATGAACATTTCTTCCTCGTTTATCCGCTCATCCATTGCGCAGGGGAAAGACCTACCCTTTTTCATGCCCGAAAAAGTATATCAATACATTAGGGAAATGCATTTTTACCTCCCTTCACCGTCGGAAATCGGATAATGTCCTCAACAACAGACGGATTCTCGATTTTTCTTGGAAATCTCAAAAGTTTCGTGTATGTTTGTCGGTTTTTTATGTATTTTTTAATTTGATATGCAGGAGTTAAAAGTTTCCAAAGAGATAACCGTTCGGTTTAACGAGGTCGATTCGATGAGCATCGTGTGGCATGGTTCGTATGCGCTCTATTTTGAGGACGCGCGGTCTGCTTTCGGCGAAAAATACGGATTGGGCTATCTTGATATTTTTTCGCACGGATACTATGCCCCGCTGGTCGATTTGTCTTTTCGGTTCAAGCATCCGTTGATTTTCGGAGATACAGCGCGAGTGGACGCCATCTACCAACCGGTAGACGCTGCCAAAATCGTTTTCAATTACGAGATTTACAGCCACAACCGCCTGATAGCCGACGGTAAATCCACACAAGTCTTCTTGGATCGAAAGAACTACCAGCTTGTTTGGAACAACCCGTCGTTTTACGAAAAGTGGAAAAAGAAACATCAGTTAATATGATCTGCATCACCGGAGATAACATCATTTCAGCGCTGGGTGGCACTTCCGGAGAGAATTACCGTAAAGTGGAAGCCGGAATTTCAGGTGTGAAACGGTATAGCGGTTTATACGGAGTTCCGGAGCCTTTCATGGCGGCGCTGATAGACGATGAAGCGCCGGATGCCGCCGGATGCCCGGATGAAACCTGTTCGCCGCTTGAGCGGGTCGCCCTTCTTTCCATTCGGAAGGCATTACAAGGCGTTGATATTGATCCTGCTCACCCCCGTACCCTTTTTATCCTCTCTTCCACCAAAGGGAATGTAGAATATCTTGATACGACGCCACCCGGCGGCGCGGTTGCCGACCGTCGGCTTTATCTCTGGCATACGGCGCAATACCTCGCCAAGCGCTTCGGCAATCCGAATACGCCTGTGGTAGTGTCCAACGCTTGTATCTCCGGCGCATACGCCCTGCTTGTCGCCAAACGCGAACTGGAGGCCGGACGCTATGACAGTGCGGTAGTGACAGGCGTCGACCGTTTGTCGAAATTCATTGTGTCGGGCTTTCAATCGTTCAAGGCCTTATCGGGCGGGATATGCAAGCCTTTCGATGCGTCGCGCGACGGCCTGAATCTGGGAGAAGCCGCTGCCACTGTCATACTGCAAAATAAAGCGAAACCACGCAACGGCGATATCATTTTGGCTGCCGGCGCTACCTGCAACGACGCCAACCACATTTCAGGCCCCTCGCGCACAGGCGAAGGCCTGTATCTCTCCTTGAACCGTATCATGCGCGGAAGACGCAACGCCGATATTGCCTTTGTCAATGCACACGGCACGGCAACGCTCTACAACGACGAAATGGAATCCATCGCCCTGCACCGTGCCGGACTGGACGCGATTCCCGTCAATGGATTGAAAGCCTGTTTCGGGCATACGCTCGGAGCGGCAGGTATCGTGGAAAGTATCATCTCCGCCAACGCCCTGCGGAACGGCATTGTTCTGAAAACGACAGGCTACAGCCGGCAGGGAACAAGCTATCCCCTTCCCGTGACAACGGAAAACAGCGCTGTGAAAAAAAACTGTTTCATCAAAACACTGTCCGGTTTCGGGGGATGTAATATCGCACTGTTATTTGAAATAGTATGACCGCCTTTCTCAATATTCAGTCCTGTTGCGTCATCCGCCGCCAAAGCATGTTCAAAGACGGGAAAAAACTGTTTGAAACACAACTGCCGGATCATTCCGCGTTTCTGTCGGCGCTGTACCGGAAAATGAAGACGGATTACCGTAAATTTTTCAAGATGGACAGGCTGTCCAAACTTGCTTTTCTGGCTTCGGAAGCGTTGCTGGACGGGCAAATAGACCGTAGCCTCCCGCATCCGGATATCGCAGTGATCCTTTTCAACCGTAGCGCTTCGCTGGACGCCGACAGCATTTTCCAGCAATCCATCCGGCGTCCGGACAGCTACTATCCCAGCCCGTCGGAATTTGTTTATACCTTGCCCAACATTATGACCGGCGAAATCGCTATCCGCAACAGGATTTTCGGCGAAACCGCCTGTTTCGTCGGCGAATATTTCGATACCGTTGAATTGTGCCGCAAAGTGACGGATGTCTTCGACGACACTGTACAAGAATGTCTTTGCGGATGGGCTGAATATTTTACCGACTGCGAAGCGGCGCTGTTCCGAATAGTGAAAGAAACCGAAGCTCACAACTTGTTTACGCCGGCAAATATCCAACGCCTCATGACGGAAAATAGTGAATAGTCCGATTACCGGATAATAATATTTTTGATAGCGCAAAAGTAAGATAACATTATCTTTATGCAGTGCAAATGGCGTCGCTTAAAAATGCAAACGGGTGAAAACAAGAGGTAGTTTTTTACTTATGTGCCCAGGACGAGACTCGAACTCACACGGGCTAACGCCCACTACCCCCTCAAAGTAGCGTGTCTACCAATTCCACCACCTGGGCTTGTCACTTGACAATTGTACCGCAAAAGTAATTATTTCCCTTGTATCGAACAAATAAATTGTAAAAAATCGGAGGCAACGCATTTAAATTTTGAGGAATTGGGTAAAGAGCTCTTTGTTCCAAGCTGTTTTCAGGCGTTTTGTGCGCAATGATTCTTTTCCCGTACCTTTTTAAGCAGGTTTTACTAAAGTAAAATATTAATATTAAGCAATTTTTCCGTTAATAGCGATGATGCACTTCATAATGCCTTTGTTTTTAACCCCTTGCGTCCATAAAATAAAACATTTTTCAAATTGAAGAGGATTGAGCGCCTGAAAAACATGATTTATCGTGTCATGCGAAGGAATGCCGTTTTTCAGGCGTAAAAACCGTTTGAAAAAGACGGAGTTTTCTTTGCCGAAAAATTCTATTGAATCATAAGATTCTGTTTAATGTGTAAAAAACAGTTATCAGCAACGAAACCGTCGATTTTTACAATTTTTAATGTGTTATCTCCCTATGCAGACCGTACAAACGCTTGGCGCAAACATGATTTGACTGTTGTCAAGCTAAAACAATCGAGTAATAACATACTTTCTCCTTTCCAACAGAAGAAGATTCAAACCGACTTCATCAGACGCCCCTTCCGACGACCGGAAGATAGAAACGGTAAATGGATAGATTACCCTTCTACTTCCATCATCTTGAAAGGCACCCGAATAATCGACTCGTAATCTTGACCGGCTTCCAGCATGTCTTCATCGTCCTGATCGTAAAACCAGTTGATAGTTACGCCCGAGTTGGCTTTATGTATCGCCTCCAATTTTTTAAATACGTCAAGAATACACTTTGACGAACTGGTATTGAAATATTCCAGTTGAATGTTCACTTGCGTCTGATTTTTTGCTTCGACGGCATACTTTTCCAACCACTCTACTAACGGCTTGTAAAATTCGATCGAGTTTTCTGGAATCGACCGGCCTTTAATTTCTACTAACCCTTTTGATGCATCAAAACGAACGGTAGGGGTTTTCTGGGTTCCTTCTATTAACAAAGTATCCATAATTAATTTATTTATTGCAATTTATATTACTATATCTAATTTATAAAAACTATACATATCATCAAACTGAGAGAATTGATAGCTCAACTTATGCCCTGATTTTCGGGCAATATCAATCAACCCTAATCCGCCGCCGCCTTTTGGCGACAATTTCTGGTAGTTGAGGATAAACTTATACATTTCTTTCAGTTCTTCTTTTGACAGAGAATTTAATTTTTCTATTTTTTCGGAAAGAGATTTCACTTTATCTATCGAAACAAAATTTCCTACTGTCAGCATAAAAGTATTTTTCTTCCGCTTCAGTACGACTACTCCATAACTCTTGCCCAATCGGTCTGCCATTGTTTTGGGGACTTCATCCGAATGATGGTACAGGTTTTGAAGGCATTCTACCATGATATTATAAACCTTCTTCCTCAATCTCAATTCTATCCGCATAGCTTCTGTTTTCGTTTCAATCTCTTCCAAAATGACATTGATTCGTTCCGAAGAAATTTCACCTTCAAAAGCAAAAAACACATCAGCCTCGTGCGCTTCTACGTATAACTGATTGGTATCAAGATTCATGATGCATATTATTCCGAATTGCATGCTCTTTTCGTCCGGTGCAAAAATAGATATTTCTTGTGAATTACCAAACGAATCGCATAGCGTTTATTTTATTAAATATAATTATTAAAACGTTATACGCATTTGGATTCATAATGTTTCATTCTCCATACATTTTTTACTAAATAATTTATGATTATGCAAAAACCGTTTCCATATCAATCACCGGCCATGGTTGGGCATTCTTCCAGTCGCCACGGGTAAAGTCCGGGACATCAACGGAATTGCTTCGGTTCAAAACGGAAATTTCGCTTAATTCGGTGAGACATGACCATGAGGCGGCATCGTATACGCTCTGATCCAGCGGCAGTCCGTTTCGCAGACAGTAGATCAGCCGCCAGTCCATGATGTAGTCCATTCCGCCGTGCCCGCCGACTGTCTTTGCTTTTTCGCCGATGTATTTCGACAGAGGATGCTCGTACTGCGCCATGATCGCCTTAAACTCCTCTGGTTTCAGAAATTCGTGAGCGTGCGGATCGAGTGCGATTCTTTCTTCCG
>JAIRLS010000207.1 GCA_031259205.1 Bacteroidales bacterium
CTTCAACCTGTTCGACACCAAAAACACCATTTCTTATTTCTGGATGCAGGTGGTCAACAACCGAGAAGGCCTCAGCCAGCAGTACGCCATCCCCAACTATCTGACCTCAAGAAGATTTAATGTTAAAATAAGCGTGGCGTTCTAATGTTACCCCCTGAATTAAAATTCGATATAAAAAATCGCGTTAAAGATACGGAATAAAAAAGTCGCCTCCAAATTGTTTAACAAAGGATCAATCAAATAAAAAACCCATCGAATTTTAGTCGCTTGACAGTGAAAAAAAATTGTTTTATGAAAAAGAATGATTAATTTTGTCGCATTAGAAAAAATAAATTTTAAACCCATGACAAAAACAAAAAAATATCTGTTAAAAGAATCGGAAATACCGACTCAATGGTATAATATTGTAGCCGAAATGCCCAACAAGCCGTTGCCTTTGTTGCATCCGGGCACCAAACAGGCGTTGAATCCGGAAGATCTGTATCCCATTTTTGCCGAGGAAATAGCCCGGCAGGAATTGAACACAACGGATACATGGATCGACATTCCGGAAGAAGTGCTTGAAAAGTATAAGATATACCGTCCGTCGCCGCTGGTACGTGCATACGGGCTGGAAAAAGCGTTGGATACGCCGGCGCATATTTATTTCAAAAACGAAAGCGTAAGCCCCGTCGGGTCGCACAAGCTTAATTCGGCGCTTGCACAGGCTTATTACTGTAAAAAAGAAGGTCTGACCAACATTACCACCGAAACCGGAGCGGGACAGTGGGGTACGGCGCTATCGTTTGCCGCTAAAATGTTCGGTTTGGAACTGGCTGTGTACATGGTGAAAATTAGCTACGAGCAAAAACCCTATCGTCGTTCGCTGATGCAGACATGGGGTGCACAGGTGATCGCATCGCCCAGCATGTCCACCAAGGCGGGACGCAAAATCCTGACGGACAATCCTACTTACCGGGGAAGTCTGGGAACGGCTATTTCGGAAGCCGTAGAGTTGGCTATGGAAACGCCCAACTGTAAATATACTTTGGGCAGTGTGTTAAATCATGTTTCCTTGCATCAAACCGTAATTGGCCTCGAAGCGGAAAAACAGATGGAAGCGGCAGGCGAATATCCCGACATTGTTATCGGCTGCTTTGGCGGCGGGTCTAACTTTTCCGGCATCTCCTATCCCTTTATGCGGCAAAATTTCAAAGGACGCAGCAAAATCCGTTTCATTGCCGCCGAACCCGCTTCATGCCCCAAACTCACTCGCGGCGTGTTCCAGTATGATTTCGGCGACGAAGCCGGTTATACGCCGTTGCTCCCCATGTTCACACTCGGTCACAATTTTTCGCCCGCACATATCCATGCAGGGGGATTGCGTTACCACGGCGCCGGGACGATCGTCAGCCAACTGCTGAAAGATCGACTGATAGAAGCGGTAGATGTGCAACAATTAGATTCGTTCAAGGCAGGTGTGCTTTTCGCACGCACCGAAGGCATTATTCCGGCGCCGGAATCGGCTCACGCCATTGCCGCCACCATCGACGAAGCGCTGAAAGCCAAAGAAGAAGGCGTTTCCAAAGTAATCCTCTTCAACCTTTCCGGACACGGACTGGTGGACATGTCGGCTTACGACCAGTATCTGGCAGGCGACCTGAATAATTACGAACTGACCGACGAAGAAATCGCAAGAAACACCACCTTGCTGGAAAAAATAGTATGACGGGAGAGCAGTTCAAACAGTAATGGCAAAGTTGAAAAGTTTGTTTTTCTGTCGTAACTGCGGCGCCGAATCATCCAAATGGATAGGCCGGTGTCCGTCGTGCGGCGAGTGGAATACTTATGTCGAAGAGCCGGTCGGGAAAAAATCCGCCCAACCTGTTTTTGCGTCGGCGGAACGGTCGCAACCACAAAAATTGGAGGACATATCCGCCGCCGCTTACCACCGCATCAACACCCACAACGAAGAACTGAACCGCGTGCTGGGAGGCGGTTTAGTCCCCGGATCGCTGGTATTGCTGGGCGGAGAACCGGGCATAGGCAAATCAACGCTGGCCTTGCAGGTCGCCTTGCAGATACCGGGAATGACCGTACTCTACGTGTCGGGAGAGGAAAGCCTGCAACAAATCAAAATGCGGGCGGAACGAATCCATAGCCGTAGCAGCGACTGTCTGTTCCTGAACGAAACCTCGCTGGAAAATATCCTTGTACACTGCAAAGAAAGAAGGCCTGCACTGATATTCATTGATTCCATACAGACCATCAGCACGCAAAGCATTGATTCTTCGGCAGGAAGCGTATCGCAAATCAAGGAATGTACGGCCACGCTGCTCCGCTTTGCCAAAACCACGCACACTTCCGTCTTCCTGATAGGACACATCACCAAAGACGGGATGCTTGCCGGGCCTAAAATCCTCGAACACATCGTAGATGCGGTATTGCAATTTGAAGGCGACCATAACCATGTTTACCGCATTTTGCGTTCATTGAAAAATCGTTTCGGCTCGACATCCGAACTCGGTATTTTCGAGATGCGCGGCGATGGGCTGAGGGAAGTTTCCAATCCTTCGGAAATGCTCATTACCTCCAATGAAGAAGGATTGAGCGGCATCGGTATCGGCGCTGCCATCGACGGATTCCGTCCGTTCCTCATGGAAGTGCAGGCGCTGGTCAGTTCGGCAGTGTACGGTACGCCCCAACGCTCGTGTACGGGATTCGACGGGCGACGGCTCAACATGTTGCTGGCAGTACTGGAAAAACGCGCCGGATTCAAACTTTCCGCCAAGGATGTGTTCCTCAATATCGCGGGCGGCCTCAAGGTCGATGATCCGGCCATTGACCTCGCCGTCATTGCCGCTATTATGTCGTCCAACATTGATACGGCCATCCGCCATCTGTACTGTTTTTCCGGTGAAGTAGGTCTTTCGGGCGAAATACGCCCCGTAAGCCGCATTGAACAACGCATATATGAAGCGCAAAAACTCGGTTTTACGAAAATATTCATCGCCGCCGCCAACCGGAAAGGCATCAGTTTGGAAGGACTGTCCATACAAGTGGTGTTTGTCGGAAAAGTGGAACAGATGATCAAAGAGATTTTCGGAAAACAGTGAACCGGCAAAATGACAGTTCTGTGTAACTTTGCATGTTTTTTAGCGGAGCCATAAAGTCTTGTGTCAGAAACTACAAAGTAGCACAAGTAACACAAAGTCCTGTTTCCGCCCAAAGCCGCCATTCCATTGATATAAATGTCCTGCAAACGGGAGCAAGGACTCGACTCCCTTATCCTTCACACCAAAGACTTCCCGATACCATTCTTTTTTTCAGGTAATTATCTATTACTTTGGGAACGGCATAGCGCCGAAGATGTTCCTTCTTCACTCTGATTTGCTGTTCACTGAAAGCAGGCCGGCAATTCTCTATCTCGTAAAAGCGAATTTTCAGGGTACGATGTGTAAGTTGATGGGTGATTTCACCGGAGATATGGGAAATATGAGGGATTTGCTTCCCAAACCATTGTTGCCATTGTCTTGTAGTGATGAGTTCTTCCAATCCGCCGGAAATTTCGGTTTCTATCAATGGAAATTCGTACAAACCATTCCAGATATCGCCTTCTCCGCGACGTTGCAAAAATACATCCCCGTTATTGCGAACGATGAGATAATGCAAGTAACGTGTTTTTATTTGCACTGTCTTCGATTTGAGAGGAAGCAAATCCACCACCCCTGCCGTATATGCCCTGCACGACGTCCGGAGGATACATTCCCCGCAGTGGACGTTGCGAGGAACGCACTGTAACGCTCCAAACTCCATCACAGCTTGGTTGTATGTACCGGGCGATGATGTTACCATTGTTTTTTCTGCCCAATGACGCACCTGTTGCTTTCCCTTCAACGTATCTACCGGCTCGCGGATATCGTACAACCGGGTGATTACACGATTCACATTGCCATCAATTGCGGGGACTGCCTCCCCAAAAGCAAATGAGGCGACGGCAGCCGCCGTATAATCGCCGATACCCTTGATTTTCAGCAAATCGGAATAGGTATTGGGGAAATTTCCGCTACATTTCTCCACAATATGCTTCGCGGCGGCATGCATGTGTCGGGCGCGTGAATAATACCCCAGTCCCTGCCAAGTTTTCAAAACTTCGTCTATATCGGCCTGTGCCAATGAAAAAATATCAGGAAATTTCTCGACAAAGTTGCGATAATATTCTATCCCTTGAATAACGCGAGTTTGCTGAAGTATGATTTCCGAAACCCATATATAATAAGGGTTTTTGATATTCCTCCAGGGTAAATCCCTTTTATTCCTTTCATACCAGTAAATTAATGTTTCGCCTATCATGTAAAAAAACACATATATGTAAAAAAAATGTAAAAATGTGATTTAAAATTTTAATATTCAAAAATAAGATATATATTTGCAGCCTGGTTTTTTTGAATGCATATTTAAATAATTATATATATAACAATAAAATTAAACATAAAATGACAAAAGCAGATATCGTAAATGAGATTTCCAAAAGTACGGGAATCGAGAGAGTTGTAGTTCAAAAAGTTGTAGAGGCTTTTATGGATAAAGTAAAAGGTTCCTTAATCAAGGATCAAAACGTCTATTTGAGAGGGTTTGGTAGTTTTATCGTGAAGAAAAGGGCGCAAAAAACGGCTCGTAACATATCGAAAAACACTACGATCATTATTCCGGAGCACAATATCCCTGCGTTCAAACCGGCAAAGACGTTTGTAGGCCAAGTGAAAAACAACGTAAAATAATTTGGCCATTTCGTGAATCATTAATTAGAATAAGATGCCAAGCGGTAAGAAAAGAAAAAGACATAAAATGGCAACGCATAAGCGTAAAAAACGTTTGCGGAAAAACAGACATAAGAAGAAATAATCCGTTATTTTGTCTGTCAAAGATAAACCTGAAACGTTCCGAACGAAAGTTTCAGGTTTATTCCCATGTTGATATTTTTGCTGATTGATTTCATATAAACATAGTGATTATGAGGTATGAATGAGTGAAAATTCACTTTCCATCAGCAAATTATTATCTTTTGTATTTGCATTTATCTTATCCGTTTGTTCTGTTTAGGCAAAGAACATTCTTATTCATAATATTGTATTTTTTATGATATTAAGGATGAATAACACAAAAGAAAAATATTTTATTCCCAAAAACACAATGGGTTGTGAGTAATGACTTAATAATTGATGTATCTGCCTCGGAGATAACGATTGCACATACCAAAGACAAGCAATTAGTCGAATTAAGCAAGGAAAAATGCAATCTTCAATTTTCGGTAGGTAACATATATCTGGGTAAAGTAAAAAAAATCATGCCGGGATTGAATGCGGCGTTTGTAGATGTTGGATTTGAAAAAGATGCATTTTTGCATTATCTTGATTTAGGACCTCAGATTCGGACACTTCAAAGATATCTGGAAACGGCCATTCAACGCAAGGGGAAAAATCTGGTACCTCTCCAACGCTTCAAAACCGAAACGGATATTGACAAAAAAGGAAAAATCGCAGAACTTTTCAAAGGAGGAGAAAGCATACTGGTGCAAATAGCCAAGGAACCGATTTCGACCAAAGGCCCTCGCCTGTCGTCGGAGTTATCCATCGCAGGACGCAATCTCGTGTTGATCCCTTTTGCCGAAAAAGTTTCCATTTCCCAAAAAATACCTTCGTCCGAAGAAAAAAAGCGGTTGAGAGCCTTGATTCAAAGCCTGAAACCAAAACATTACGGAGTAATCGTACGGACGGTAGCCGAAGGAAAGTCGGTCGAACTGCTCAGCGAAGAACTGAAAGAACTGATCAACAGATTTGAAAACGCTTTCAAACAGTTACACCATCCGAAACCACCTCAACTTTTTATTGATGAGATGAACCGTGCGTCAACCATCTTGCGCGACAATTTCAACGGAACATTCTCCAATATCTATGTGAACGATGAACTGTATTATCGCGACATCAAAGAATATGTCGGCGCAATAGCCCCCGAAAGCGAAAAAATAGTACGGTACATCAAAGGCAGTGAACCCATTTTTGAACGATTCGGTATCAACAAGCAGATAAAATCATTGTTCGGACGTACCGTATCCATCCGTAACGGCGCTTACCTGATCATCGAACACACGGAAGCCCTGCATGTTATTGACGTCAATAGCGGCAACCGTACAAAACTCGGAAATGACCAGGAAACCAACGCATTGGAGGTAAACCTTCTGGCAGCACAGCATATTGCACAACAACTCAGGTTGCGCGATATGGGAGGAATCATTGTGATTGATTTCATTGATATGTACACTGCCGAACACAGGCAAAGACTGTACGAAAAAATGAAGGAAGCCATGATGGATGACAGGGCGCGGCATAATATTCTACCGGTCAGCAAATTCGGACTGATGCAAATCACACGGCAGCGCGTTCGTCCCGAACTGGATGTCCCGACGCTGGAAAAGTGTCCAACCTGCAAGGGAAGCGGTGAAATTACGGCAAGCATCCTGTTTGACGACGAGTTGTTTAATAACCTTTCGTATATCGTCGAACGAGAAAACCTCAAAAAGCTCTTGCTGAAAGTACATCCCTATGTGGCGGCATACCTTAATAAAGGACTTTTCTCCTTAAGACGAAAATGGTCGCGGAAGCTGCATTGCCGTATCAAAGTGGAGGGCATACCTGCCTTTTCGCTTATCGAAACGCATTTTTATACCGGCGATAACGAAGAAATAATTCAATGAAAAAATGAAAAAAACGCTGGGTTTGGTTTTTTCCGTCGCATTCATGGCCGGTTCCCTCTACGGGCAAATATTCAACCCTGTACGGTGGGAAGCAACTCCGGAAAAACAAACCATTGTCGGAGATGAAGAAATCGCAGTGCTGTTTACCGCATACATTGATGAAGGTTGGGCGATTTATTCGCTCCATACTTCCGGCGGCCCTATTCCTACCTCCTTTACCTTTGAAAACAGCGCCGAATACGCAATATCCTCCGAAACGGAAGAAGTGACCAAGCCGAAAATAGCCTACGACGCAAGTTTTCAGATTGACGTCGGAAAATATACCCGTAGCGCTATTTTTAGACGGCGTTTCAAGGCATTGACCGACAAATCTTTTACCATCAAAGGCGTTGTGGAATACATGTGCTGCAACGACAACTCCTGCTTGCCTCCCCATCAGACAGATCTTTCCGTGCGGATCATACCGGCGGAAGTAAAGAAAAGGGCAGATAAAGAGGAAAAAGAAAACGGCCTCGAGGAAAAAGAAAACGGCTTCCATGCCGAAACAAATCCGGCTACCGAAACAAATCCGGCTGCCGGCCATAACAACTCTCTGTGGACATTTATCCTGCTGGCGCTGACGGCAGGATTTCTCGGAGTGCTGACTCCCTGTGTCTATCCGGTCATTCCTTTAACTGTGTCATTCTTCCTGCGCAATGAAAAACGGTCGGACGGCATGGCAAAAGCCCTGATATTCGGGTTGTCCGTCTTCCTGATCTACACGTCAATAGGAGTGATTGCCGCCCTTACCAAAAGCGCCGATTTCACCAATCAAATTGTAGGACACTGGTTAACCAACCTGATTTTTGCCGGCATATTCATCGTCTTTGCATTGTGGTTTTTCGGCCTGTTCGAGATTACCCTCTCCGGGTCGCTGGCCGGAAAAATAGATGGAAAAGCCGCCAAAGGGGGCTATTTTTCCACGTTTTTCATGGCTTTGGCGTTGGTCGTCGTTTCGTTTTCCTGCACCGGCCCGTTCATCGGAACTGTGCTGGTAGCTTCGGCGCAAGGGTTGGCGGTCAAGCCGATTTTAGGCATGGCTGCTTTCGGACTTGCATTCGCCTTGCCGTTTACCCTGTTGGCTTTTTTCCCGTCGTTGCTGAAAAAAATGCCCAAATCGGGCAGTTGGATGAACTCGGTCAAAGTAGTATTCGCTTTTATCATGCTGGCTTTCGCCGTTTATTTCTTCGCCGCCGTCGACAGGATTCTCGGCTGGGGATGGGTTACCCGCAACGGGTTCCTGTGTATTTGGACGGTACTTTCCGCCATGACGGGATTTTACCTGTTGGGGAAAATACGCTTACCCCACGATGGAGAACCGAAACCGACGGGCGTTGTCCGCATGTTGTTTTCTGTTGTTGCATTTTCCTTTGCCTTGTATCTGTTTACAGGAATACTGGGACAGCCGCTTCATTCCGTTTCCGCTCTGCTGCCCGAAACGCATCATGCGCCGGCCCAAAACGTTGCCGCGCCGGTAACATCGCCTGCCACGCTTTGCAATACGCCCAAATACAGCGACCGTTTTGATTTTCCCCTGGGCCTGAAAGGATATTTCGACTACGACGAAGCGATAGCATGTGCCAAAGAACGGCAAAAACCCGTGCTGATGTTCTTTAAAGGACACGGTTGCAGCAAATGCCGCGAAATGGAAGCGAATATCTGGCCTGAAGCGGAAATACTCCGCCTGCTGAACGATAAATTCATCCTTCTTGCCCTCTATACCGACGACAACACGCCGTTGCCCGAAACGGAACATTACGTTTCCGCTTTCGACGGCAAAGTAAAAAAGACAGTAGGGCAAAAAAATACGGATATTGAAATTACACGTTTTCAAACTAATGCCTTTCCTTTTTACGCCATTTTGGACGCCGCCGGCGAACTCGTCGGCAAAACCATGGGATATACGTCGGATGCGGAAATATTTAAAAACTTTTTAAAACAATAAAGATACCTTTAATGGATATCATCAGCGAAAAAAATTTGGTTTACCGTCCCAGCAGTTTACTCACAGGCGTTACTTTTAACTTTTGCCCCGGTTGCGGGCATGGTACTGTCGTGCGTCTTATCATGGAAGTAGTGGAAGAAATGGGCATACAGAGCGAAACCATCGGAATTTCGCCGGTAGGCTGCGCCGTGCTGCTATACGATTTCTACGATATTGATATCATACAATCCGCGCATGGAAGGGCAACGGCAGTAGCGACAGGCCTGAAACGGGTGCAACCCGACAAATTCGTGTTCACCTATCAGGGCGACGGTGATTTGGCCGCCATCGGAACCGGAGAAACCATCCACACCTGCAATCGCGGAGAAAACATCACCATCATATATATCAATAACGGCATTTACGGCATGACCGGAGGACAAATGGCGCCTACTACCCTGCCGGGCATGAAAACCTCCACTTCCCCCGAAGGCCGTAGTACCGCGGCAACAGGATACCCGTTGCTGATGACCGACATCGTTGCAGGTCTTGGAGGTACGTGGTTCGTCACGCGGCAGGCAGTGCACACCGCCGTAGCGGTACGGCGTACCAAACGCGCCATCCGTACCGCCTTTGAAAGCCAACGGCTGAAAAAAGGGGTTTCCTTCGTAGAAGTAGTCAGCAGTTGCCAGTCGGGGTGGAGAATGAACCCCATAGACGCCAACCGGTGGATGGAAGAAAACATGTTCCCCTACTACCCCCTGGGCGATTTGAAAGTAAACGGAGAACAGGTCAAAAAGAATTAAGATAACGGAATGACAGAAGAAATCATCATTGCAGGTTTTGGCGGACAAGGCGTTTTGTCGATGGGCAAGATACTGGCCTATTCGGGCATCATGCAGGGAATGGAAGTAAGCTGGATGCCCTCCTACGGGCCGGAAATGCGGGGAGGAACCGCCAATGTGACGGTGATCCTGAGCGACCGTCCCGTCAGTTCCCCCGTAGTAAACCGCTTCGACACGGCAATTATTCTTAACCAACAGTCAATGGACAAATTTGAACCCGCGGTCAAAGCCGGAGGAATGTTACTCTACGACAACAACGGTATCACAAGACCTCCGGAACGGAAAGACATCCGCATTTTCCGCGTGGAAGCCACCATAGAAGCCGCAAAAACGGATCCGCGCATCTTCAACATGATTGTTCTCGGCGGATACTTGGCCATACGCCCTTTCCTGAAAACGGAAAACGTAACGGAAGGACTGAAAAAATCGCTCCCCGAAAGGCATCACCGGCTGATTCCACTCAACCGGCAAGCCATTTCAACCGGAATGGAATCTGTAAAAGAAATCATTTAATTCCCGTTTTTTTATTATTTTTGCCTTTTTAACAACCGTATGATCAAAATCAGTCGCCGCTGGAACCGTTTTTGGACAGGTATGGCGCTGGGAGTAGCACTGCCGGCGCTCGTCTTCACCGCATTTTATCTGGTGATGTATTCCGGCATGCCCGTGAATAAATACTTCGGGTACCTCTTTTTTAACCGCACATTACCGAAGTTGATCGGCCTGTGCGTGTTGCCCAACCTGCTTGTTTTCTATTTCTTCCTGAACAGGGAATACTGGCGGGCAACGCGGGGCGTCATCGCGGCCACCCTGCTGTGTACGCTGGGGATTGTAGCTATCAAAATATTTATCTGACATTTTATCTGATATTAAACATGAAACATTTCACTTCGATACATGACGTTACGGATCTGCACGCCTTACTGACGGAAGCGGCGGAAATCAAACGTGATCCTTTCAAATACGAGACCTTCGGACGGCACAGGACGATGGGGCTGCTGTTTTTCAATTCGAGCCTGAGGACGCGCCTCAGCACTCAAAAAGCCGCACAAAACCTCGGCATGAACACAATGGTGCTCAATGTGAACGAAGACAGTTGGAAAATCGAAACGGAGTTCGGCGTGGTGATGAACGGCGACAAAGCCGAACACATCAAAGAAGCCGCGGCAGTCATCGGGAAATACTGCGACGTCATCGGTATTCGCTCGTTCCCTTCGCTGAAAGACCGTGAGGCCGACTATTCGGAAAGCGTCATCAACCGGTTCATCCGCTATGCGGGCGTGCCTGTTGTGAGCATGGAATCGGCCACGCGCCATCCTTTGCAGTCCTTTGCAGACGTCATCACCATCGAACAGTACAAAAAGACGCCGCGCCCCAAAGTGTTGCTGGCATGGGCGCCGCATTGCCGCGCATTGCCGCAGTCCGTACCCAACTCGTTTGTCGAATGGGCGGTAGCCGCAGGCTATGAAACAGTAGTGACGCACCCCGAAGGCTATGAACTCGACCCTTCTTTCACCACAGGCGCCGTTATTGAATACGACCGCGAAAAAGCCTACAAAGACGCTGATTTCGTGTATGCCAAAAACTGGTCGTCCTACACGCAGTACGGAAAAATCCTGAACAACGACCTCGCATGGACGTGCAATGCCAAAAATATGGCGCTCACTCGCCATGCCAAATTCATGCACTGCCTGCCGGTACGCCGCAATCTGGTGGTTTCCGACGAGGTCATCGACAGCCCCGACTCCATCGTCATCGAAGAAGCGGCCAATCGCGTGGTGGCGGCGCAAACAGTGTTGCGCGAGATATTGAAAGAACAGAACGGCTAAATCTTTTTTTCATGATCAACCCTTCCCATATTCGCGAAGGCACGAAAGAATTAACTTTCAATTTTCAATTATAACGCGAAAATATTATTTTTGCCGATAAAATCGAATGAACATGTTTTATACGGAAGAAGTAAGTATCAAATCGCTGGTGTTGCACAAAGTAGGCAACAAATCGCAGGGGGAGGAAATAAAATTATCGGTGGCGCCGGTTCGGACGGATGAATATCTTCAAAACCTCCTGTTGCATTATTTTCTGTCGCCGTTCAAATCGGAAGAATATTTTAACCTGACACATGAGTCGGATTTGAATCTCAATGAGGTCTTTCGCTTTGTATCGCAGATTTTCGATCGGCCGGAATCTTTTTACGAGCAATCGGTGAACCTTGCGCGGCATCTGTACGAAGAATCCACGCATCCGAAAATCAAAAGCGGAGAACTGTATGTGGCGCATCTGCAAAATTTTATCGTGGACGGCGAAGAAACGGACGCCGTCGGACTGTTCAAGTCCGAATCGAAAGAAACTTTTCTGAGAGTGTACCCCACTACCGACAGTTTCGAGATAGAACCCGAAGACGGTATCAATATCAACAAGCTGGACAAGGGATGCCTGATTTTCAATACGGAGAGGGAACACGGGTTTCTGGTGTCGGTGGTGGACAACTTGCGGCAAAGCGGTGAAGCGATGTACTGGAAGGACAGTTTCCTGAACATCAGTCAAAGATGCGACAGTTTCCACAAAACCGAACAATGCCTGGACATGTGCAGGCAATTCGTCACCGAGCGGCTGCCGGAAAACTTTAACGTGGACAAGGCGGATCAGGCTGACCTGCTCAACCAGTCCATGCAATTTTTCAAGGAAAACGAATCTTTTTCCTTTGACGATTTTACGGACAGGGTGATGCAAAAACCCGAAATAGCGCAATCGTTCAGGGAATACAGGGAAGAATTTGAATCGGACAGAGATATCAAAATCGACGAACAGTTCGAAATTTCCTCTCCAGCCGTCAAAAAACAGGCGCGGGTGTATAAAAGCGTCATCAAGCTGGACAAAAATTTTCATATCTATGTGCACGGCAACCGTCGGTTAATAGAGAAGGGATACGACGAAGAACGGGACATGCAGTACTACAAAATCTATTATCAAACGGAAAGCTAAGAATAAATCGCAGGAGAAACAGAAGGAACAGAAGGACGTCCTTTCAGGATGTTCCGCATTCTCCAAAAGTGGAGGTCAGAAGAATTGTTTTTCATAGCACCTCAAAAAAGGATTAACCAAAAATAGGAAACAAAGTTTCGCCTTTCGCAGAGTGATTTTTGATTTATTTACTATTTTTGTGATGTAATTTTCAAGCCTGAAACATGAAACGAACAGTCGATCTGTCAAAAATAATGCATGAACAACTGGATCTTAACAGTTCTCCCATTAAGGTCAAGTGGTGCGACTATGATCATTTTACTTATCCGTGGCATTTTCACAGCGAATATGAGATTGTCTATATCCTGAAAAGCAGTGGGATGCGCTTCGTCGGGAACAGTATCGAATTTTTTTCCGACGGCGATTTGGTGCTTCACGGCAGTTACCTTCCCCACATGTACAGAAACGAAGACGGTTATTACAATCATCATCCCGATTGGCGGGTTTACAGCGTCATTGTACAATTCTCGCATGATTTTTTCCGTCACGCGATTCAAAATTATCCCGAATTTTATTCCATCAGGCAACTGTTGAAACGCTCCTCCACCGGAATATATTTCAGAAACGTAAAGGGCGTCAACGAGAGTATCCGTAAACTTCTCGTGCAGTTGCTCAGCCTGAAAGGACTGTCCAAACTTTTGGCTTTTGTGGAAATTTTGTCGTTGATGAGCCAGTCGTCCGACATAAAATTGTTGAACAATAACGACGATATGTCGGGAGCGGCATATATAAACAGCGACCTCAGGATCACAAAAGTACTGTCCTATCTTACTAAAAACGGATACAAATCTATGACATTGACTGATGTTTCGGAGTATGCAGGTATGAACGAAAGTGCATTCTGTCGATATTTTAAGCAAAAAACCGGCAAGACATTCACGGAATTCCTGATTGAATTGCGGGTTAATTATGCCTGTAAACTGCTGCTGGAGGGGCGATTGACCATCTCTCAAATCTGTTATGAGTGCGGATTTAATAATCTGTCGAATTTTAACAGACAGTTCAAAAAGATATGCAACTGCGCGCCGACCGTCTATATCCATGAATTTGGATATTTGCCCGTCCGGCATTAAGTCATGACCCTTCTGCGGCTGTGGCGGGGAGCGAACCGGCTGTTATTCCGTTTCGGGCGTTACGACGACCGTTTCGATTTCCTCCTCTTCGGCGCGTGGAACCTGAGTGACCGATGCGATGGTATCGTTGCCGCGCAGGTTGATCAGTTTGACGCCCTGTGTAGCGCGGCCTGCCAGCCGTATATCGGACACGTGCATGCGTATCGCGATGCCCGACCTGTTGATGATCATCAGGTCGTCTTCGTCGCCGACGGCTTTGATGGCAATCAGGTTACCGGTCTTTTCGGTGATGTTGATGGTTTTTACGCCTTTGCCGCCGCGGTTGGTGATGCGGTAATCTTCTATGTCCGAACGTTTACCGAAGCCGTTTTCCGATACTGCCAGTATTTGCTGTTTCGTATCTCCTCCGCGTTCAAAACATACCATGCCGATGACGCGGTTGCCGGATACGGGTGTGTCTGCGACCGCACTTTCTGTGTCCTCACTTTCTGCGGCCGGGTCTGTCCCGTCGACGTCCGGTGTGTCGGTCAGTTTGATGCCTCTTACGCCGGAAGCTGTGCGTCCCATGTCCCGCACTTTTTCTTCCGGAAAGCGCACTGCCAATCCTGCAAGCGAGGCCAGCAGGATATCGCATTTCCCGTTGGTGAGTTTGGCTCCCAGCAGGCTGTCGCCTTCGCGGATGGTAATGGCGTTGATGCCGTTGGCGCGGGGACGCGAATAGGCTTCGAGCGAAGTCTTTTTTATTACGCCGTTGCCGGAACACATGACGATATAGTGGTTTTTGATGTATTCCGCATCGGAGAGGTTTTTTACGTTAATATAGGCTTTGATCTTGTCTTCGCCGTCGATCTGGATGATATTCTGGATGGCGCGTCCCTGCGATGTTTTGGTTCCTTCCGGAAGATCGTATACTTTCACCCAGTAGCAGCGTCCTTTTTCGGTGAACAGCAACAGGGTGTTGTGCATGGAAGCGTGGAAAAGGTGTTCGAGGAAGTCCTCGTCGCGGCGGGTGCCGCTGCCTTTGGAGCCTACTCCTCCCCTACCCTGCGTTTTGAATTCGCTTAGCGGCGTTCGTTTGATATACCCCAGGTGGGAGATGGTAATTACCATGTCGTCGTCGGCGTAGAAGTCTTCCGGATTAAATTCTTCCGCATTGGGCTTGATGACGGTACGGCGTTCGTCTCCGTATTTCTGTTTGATTTCCGTCAGTTCTTCGATGATGAGGTTCATCCGCAATTCTTCGCTGCCGAGGAGTTCCTGATAATGGCTTATCATTTGGGTGAGTTCGTCATATTCGGCTTGCAGTTTGTCGCGTTCCAGTCCGGTCAGCGCCCGCAGCCGCATATCGACAATCGCCCTCGACTGCGCTTCGCTCAGGCCGAAACGCGACATCAGTCCGTGAATGGCCTCGTCGGGGCTTGTGGAAGCGCGGATGATCCGTATTACTTCGTCGATATTGTCCTGTGCAATCAACAGTCCCTCCAGTATGTGGATGCGTTCGCTGGCTTTTTTCAGGTTGTATTCCGTCCGGCGCACGATTACTTCGTGCCGGTGCTTTACATAATAATGTATCAGTTCCTTCAGGTTGAGCTGGCGGGGACGTCCTTCTACCAGCGCTATATTGTTGATGCTGAACGACGTTTGAAGGGCGGTATGTTTGTACAGGTTGTTGAGGACGACGCTGGAGTTGGCTTCTTTTTTCAGTTTCACCACGATGCGCAGGCCTTCGCGGTCTGATTCGTCATTGACGTAGGAGATGTTGTCTAACTTGCCTTCTTTCACCAGATTGCCGATGTGTTCCACTAACTGCGCCTTGTTGAGTTGGTAAGGGATTTCGGAGAAGACAATCACTTCGCGTCCGCTGTCCTGTATCTCTATTTCGGAGCGGGCGCGTACCACCACGCGGCCTCTGCCCGTTTCGTAGGCTTCTTTGATTCCCTGAACGCCGAAAATGATAGCGCCTGTAGGAAAATCAGGGCCTTTGATGTGGTGCATCAGTTCTTCTACGGTTATGTCGTTGTTGCGGATGTAGGCGATGATGCCGTCAATGGTTTCCGAGAGGTTGTGGGGCGCCATGTTGGTGGCCATACCGACGGCTATGCCTGCCGACCCGTTGACAATCAGGTTGGGAAAACCGCTCGGCAGCACGGTGGGTTCCTGTTCGGTATCGTCGTAGTTGAACTGGAAGTCTACCGTATTTTTGTCGATGTCCTCCAGCATTTCTTCCGCTATTTTTCTCAGCCGCGCCTCGGTATAACGCATGGCTGCGGCTTTATCCTCGTCCATGGAACCGAAGTTTCCCTGTCCGTCTACTAACGGATAGCGCAATGACCAGGATTGCGCCATGCGCACCATAGTGTCGTAAATGGAGGAATCGCCGTGAGGATGATACTTACCCATGACTTCGCCCACGATCTTTGCGGATTTCTTGTGACTTTTGTTCGACAGCACTCCTAACTCGGACATGCCGAACAGTACCCGTCTGTGAACCGGTTTCAACCCGTCGCGCACATCGGGCAATGCCCGCGATACAATCACCGACATAGAATAGTCTATGTAGGACGATTTCATTTCTTCCTCTATATTGACGGGGATAATCCGTTCTCCTTGTTGTTCGATGTTTCCTATTTGATCATTCATTTCTTAAATTTTCCTGTTCAACCGGATGAATTTTAAATACATACGGTGATTTTTCCTTCTTAAAAAGGCGGTGCTAAGGTAACACTTTTTTAATCGTTTTACAAGCCTTCGGCAAGAAAGTTTTTATCAACAACGATGTTAAAAAAAATAATTTTTCCATCCTGTAATATATTGTAAAAATAATGCCTATTTTTGAGGCGTAAAACAAATAAACATTTTTATGGTATGAAATGGTTCATATTAAGGATAGGTGTGCCGGTAACGGCATTAATGCTCTCTTTCCCTGCTTTTTCGCAAGTGAGTTTGAAGTACACCCTTAAAAAAGGCGAGGTCTTCAAAACCAATGTAATGTCGGAAATCGATATGTTACAGAAAATTATGGATCAGGAGGTGAGATTCAATTTTGAGTATACGATGAAGTCGGTTTTCAAGGTAAAAGAAGTTATAAATGATGGATATGTATTGGAAATGAGATACACGGGGATAAAAATGCGTACGGGAGTAGCGGACAAAGTGATCGTATTTGATTCCAATGATTCCGAAACGACCGACATGCAACAAAATCTTAATCCTGTTTTGAAAGCGATGATCGATCAACCTGTCGAAATAACCATGTCCCGAACAGGAAAAATACAGTCGGTAGAAGGTTTTGACGCCATTCTCGAAGCGATGTACAATTCATCGGAGGGGAATATTGCCTCGGCGATGCAGCAACAGTTAAAATCGCAATTCGGTTCTCCTACTTCCGTTCAATCGTTCATTACGCAGAATTATTTTCCCGATCATCCCGTAAATACAGGCGACAGTTGGAATTTTAAAGAAACCGTGAATATTTCGAATATTTCGATAGGGGTGGATGTGAAACAAACGCTCAAAAGGATTGAAGACGAAGTAATCGTTCTTGATATGGAAGGCGTCATTTCCACGCCCGAAGGATACGAAACGGAGGTAAACGGCATGAAAGTGAAGCAATCATTGAACGGTACGCAAAAAGGCGAAACGATCATGGACAGGCATACGGGCTGGGTTGTTTCTTCGCAAATCACCCAGACGCTTGAAGGCAAAATGGAAATCTCCGGAATGAACATTCCGATCTCTGCGACTTCAATAATTTCAATAACAAGTGATTAATAAACCTGTCGTATTTATTTTCATATTTCAATCATATTTCATACATTTGCGGCAAATTTTAAATCCTGATAGATTGTATGTCAAAAAAAGAAAAAAACATCAATAAAGTCGAAGCTCGAATAGAAGGCGTGGAACATGCCCTGACCAGAGTCGAACAGTTTATAGAAACCTGCCGGAAACAGATTATCTGGGGGATAGGTATCATATTGGGCATTGTTTTGCTCTATATGGCTTTTCAGCACTACTACCTTGAAAAATGGTCGGCGGAAGCTGCCGAGCAAATGTTTCCCGCTGAACAGGCTTTTGAAAATGAAAACTGGACACTGGCGCTGGACGGCGATGGGAATAACCCCGGATTTATTGAAATCATTGATAATTTCAATTACTCCTTGACTGCTTCCGCAAGGCTGGCCAAATATTACGCCGGTATATGTTACCTGCGGCTGGGCTATTATGAGGACGCCATTGAATACCTGAGCAAATTCCGGTCGAAGGACATGATTCTTTCCAATATGGCTTTAGGCGGAATCGGCGACGCCTATGCCGAAATGGGCGATACGGACAAAGCCGTCGCTTTTTACAAAAAAGCGGCCAATAACCGGAAAAATGAGTTCACCACTCCGCTCTACCTTGTCAGAGCCGGTATCCTGCTCGAACAGCAGAAAAAATTCAAGGAAGCCGCCGAACTGTACAACATCGTTCGGAAGGATTACCCCAACAGCACGGAAGGAAGGAACATCGTCAAATACCTCACCCGCGTGGAAATTGAACAAAACAAACCATAATGGCCACTCAAAACCTGTCGCAGTACCGTCCCGAAGAAGTGCCGTCGGCCAAGGGAATGAAAGTGGGCGTCGTGGTGTCGGAATGGAACAGCGAAATCACTTTTGCCCTGCGGGACGGCGCGGTGGAAACACTGCTGCGCCACGGCGCGGCGAACGACGACGTCATTGTGCGTTACGTACCCGGCAGTTTTGAACTGACCGTCGGGGCGCAACTGATGGCAGGCTATACGACCGTGGATGCGGTCATCTGCCTGGGATGCGTTATTCAAGGAGAAACGCCCCACTTCGACTATATCTGTCAGGGAGTAGCTTTCGGATTGACGCAGGTATCCGTTAATTTTGAAATTCCCGTCATCTTCGGCGTACTGACCACTCTCAATAAAGAACAGGCACACGAACGCTCCGGAGGACGCCTGGGCAATAAAGGCGTGGAAGCAGCGGTTACCGCCATCAAAATGGCCAACCTCAAACTCCATTTTCAACGCTTCGAAAAGTCCTGACGCTTTACCCCCTCAACAGTTCCGAAATGAAAAAACTTTTCACCCTGTTTTTGACAGGCATTGCGCTTTACAGTCTCGGCAACGGGGAAATCAATTCCGCGCAACTGCCGGCAAAAGTGCCTTTGGCAGACCCGTTTATCCTGTACGACAACAACAAATATTACGCCTACGGTACCTCCGACCCCAACGGAATAGCCGTCTATACGTCCGACGATTTGAAATATTGGACAAAAGAGCCGGATTTGGCGCTTCACAAGGACAACTCCTACGGCAACAGACATTTTTGGGCGCCGGAAGTATATTTTATCAAAGGCAGGTACTACATGTATTATTCGGCCGAAGAACATATCTGCGTAGCGACAGGCGATTCGCCCCTTGGCCCTTTCCGTCAGGAGCTTCGCGAACCGATGATGCACGAGAAGGCTATCGACAATTCGCTTTTTATCGACGACGACGGAAAGGCATACCTCTTTTTTGTCCGTTTTACCAACGGAAACGCCGTTTGGGTAGCCGAGTTGAACGACGATTTAAAAACCCTCAAAATGGAAACGCTGCATCCCTGCATCCACGTATCGCAGGATTGGGAAAAAGCCATGGCTCGCGTAAACGAAGGACCCTTTGTCGTCAAACATAAAGGAATCTACTACATGACTTATTCGGCGAATGATTACCGTAGCCATGACTACGGCATCGGCGTCGCTACGGCGGACAAAATCACAGGCCACTGGGAAAAAGCCCCCTCCAATCCCGTTTTACAAAGACCGGCAGGACTGGTCGGCGCAGGTCATCACTGTCTTTTTAAAGACCAAAACGGACAATGGCGCGTGGCTTTCCATGCCCACAAAAGCGCCGGCGCCGTGCATCCCCGCGAGATGTACCTGACCACAGCGCAATTCGTTCCCGATAAAAACGCCGGAAAAGATTTGCTGCACATCAGCGCCGACTTTCAAACCCCTCTCGTGCATTGACTTTGGTATCGCCGGAAAATAAGTATCCCGTTTTTTCATTATCAACACTTCCGGCTTCGATTCCCCGTCAGGGAATAATATCAATAGAAAATGTGCATCCCCTCCCCTATCCTCTTCCGACTCCCCGCAGGAGATCGACGACCTAATCAGGTCGTCGATAAAATCAATATATTATTGTCTATTAAACTATTACATTCATAGACGGGGTAAATATGGCGAAGTTACCCTTTAAATGTTCATAAAGAAAATTTGAAAAAAGTTTATGATGTTAAAAAAACACTAATTTTGCGGTTGGAAATAAGAAAAAAACTTTTTGGGGAGAAGTGGTTTTTACCACTTCTTCAGAAAAGAAATATTATAATAAATTTGTTTAATAAAGTATTGATTTTGTCCAAAGAAAGGGATGCACTAAACTTATCTGCCCGTGAAACCGTTTATCATACGATTCATTGTGCTTGCTTTACTGACAGGCAACTGTTTTGCTTATCAGGACGGCATTCGGGTTGCTTGGGATTACAGGCAGTGCCGATTCGTCAACAGAGGTTCTTACGCTCGTGTCAAAAAGCTGACCGATAATCGTTTAGCCTTAGTGTACGATGCCGGTGGAAGGCTATATATCCGGTTTGCATCTGCACACAACGATGCCTGGGGAAGCCCTGTTGAAGTGGCAAAAGACAACGCCGGCATTTACAATTACACCAATTCGGAATTGATTGAATTGCGGAATGGAACACTCCTCTACGCATGGAACGCCCGCCCCAAACAACTGAACGGAGGCGACAATCCATACAGGATAATGATAAAAATGTCGGACAACGGGGGCGCAACGTGGACAAACGAACAAAATCTTTATCAGGCGGGCAACGATTTCGGCAATGGCTGTTGGGAGCCGGCATTCCTGCAATTGCCTTCGGGCGAACTGCAAATTTATTTTGCCGACGAATCCCCCTATACAGACAGCAACGAACAACAAATCAGTTTATTGCGATCATTCGATAACGGCGCAACGTGGACTGCCGCTCAAAAGGTCTGTTTTCGCGCCGGATCGCGCGACGGGATGCCGGTGCCTGTCTATTTGCAGGACAACAAGGGAATCGTAATGGCCATTGAAGACAACGGTATCAACGGAGCGTTCAAGCCCGTCATTATCCATTCGAGTGTGGAAGATAACTGGTCGGATTATGTATCTGCCGAGAGTTTGCACCGCCGGCACGCTTTGCGCAGCGACTGCCGGTTAGCCGCAGAGGTGGCTGCCGGCGCGCCTTATCTCATTCAGTTACACAGTGGCGAAACCGTTCTGTCAATGCAGTCGGGCGAAGGGCGACACCCGAAAAACACTCATACTCATGCCAATATGCAGGTCTATATCGGCAGCAACGAGGCGAAAGATTTTTCTCGAAACTCCTCTCCTTTCCCATGGCTGCCCCCTTACGCAAAAGCCTTGTGGAGTTCGCTTTGCCAAACAAGCGATACAACCGTTGTAGCAGTGTCGTCTGTCGGCGGTTTGCCCGGCCAAAACGGGGTGTGGATTGCCATCGGACACATTATGCAGCCACTGGAAATCCACCAGAAAACAAGCGCCGGATGGGGCAATTGCACTTCGATATTCGTTGGAGCGATGTCGCAGGCTTCGATGCGTTTGAAAGCGCTTTGGGACAACGACAGCCTGTATCTCCGTTTTGATGTGAAAGACAGCGTACAAACGATTGTCCCCAACGGCAACCCGGTGTGGAACAGCGACGGCGTAGAAATATTTCTTAATCCGGAAAACCGAAATTCATGCTATTCAGACGTGTACAAAATGGCTGTCAATATCAACGGCGAAACGCATTTCAGACGCAGAATCAATGATGAATGGCTTGACAATCCGGTTGAAACAAACATAAAAATCGACCGCAACGCTAAAGGCTATTCCATTACGCTGGTCATTCCATGGAACGGGATCGGAAGAACATGGCCGCCCGCCGACTCATTCGGTATTCATTTGAAACTGCACAATAACGATAACGGCGTGATTACCCACGACGAACTTTCGGGCGGCAATCCCGACCTGCTGCAAACATGGCTGAAAACAACGCTGCTGCAAACCATCTGACCACATCAAAGAACTAAAATAATTTTGATTTTTTGACTGCTTCTCACTATTTTCTTCTATCCATTGCGAGGAATTTTTATGCGTTTGTGGGTAATCTTCAAAATTTCATGCTATTTTTGCATTGGTAAAAACCGCAAAATGATGGGTATAATATAAAACAGTTGGCTGTTATAGTAGAAAATAGATGGTAAATAGCAGTAATGAAAACAACGTATGAACCGCTGAAACGGCGAATGCCTTACAGGATGGCGTTACTTTTCGATAGAAAGGGTGAATTGCCGAATAAGGAAGTTTTTTATGAAAAGCTACGGGCACGCGGTTATGAGGTTGAGCCTGATATTGCAACCGCAAAGATGTGGTCATTCTATTTGCCTGAATATACAGTGGATTGCGATGGCGCCAAGTGCGAGCCTTATCAACTCTTGCTGACGGATTATACCGAGGTAAAAAAAAGCTACGGAGACGAACTCTCACGAGGGCAGTTCAAGCGTCCGGATGACGGGGAGATGCTGGATTCCTGCAAGTGGCAAGTCTTCATCGGCGATTTTTTTTCGAGTGCGCATCCGGCGAATATGCGTGCGCAGATTCTCTCCGACTGGCTGGAAATAGCTCTGGAATTATTCCCGACATGCAAGTGCGTATGGTTTGAAGGCAGTCAAAACGTCATGTCCGCCGCTGATCTCAGGAATAATCCCTACGAAGGAGATTTGCGCATCTTTCATGGCGCGGTAAAAGTCCGTTTTTTCCGCATCCTTGATACGGAAGACATGGTAGTAGACACGCTGGGACTTTATGTGTTTGGTATTCCCGACGTGCAGTTCCATTTTCGCGGACTAAACCCCGACCATGTAGTCGGGCTGGCTGCCAACGTCGGAATATACCAGTTCTGTAATAACGTACCCATCGAAAACGATGAAACTGTCGACGGTTTAGATGCAGATGGCAGCTACCGACAAGACATCCGCTGGAAATGCCAATATGAAGTGTCGCTATTTGCGCCCCAACGCGAAGTGTTAGATGTAAATACAGGGAAATTTGCTGCGGGTATACGGGACGAATGAAAAAGACGAAACGGCAAGTCTGTCCGAAAACATGCGGATTATACTGTCCTCGCTTGTAGGGACGGGAAATAAATAAACTATCACTGTTCGCAATGACAGACTTTTACTGTTTGCTTCAACTTTGCTTGAAACTGTTATATCTTATTTATTTCACATTCCTTAAAGTATTGTCCATTATATCTTTATTTTGCATCCCTTAGGCATTGCGGAACAATTTTTTCAGCGAGGAGATGCTTTCATAGGCGGTCATGTCGATCTGTATAGGCGTTATGGCGATGTAACCCCGGTTGAGCGCCCATTCGTCGGTGTCCTCCGCATGTGGTTCTTCGTTGACAAAGTCGCCCGT
>JAIRLS010000213.1 GCA_031259205.1 Bacteroidales bacterium
GTACCCGTATGGTACAAGTCCCCCGCTACCGTCGGCAGGCTTGTACCCGTATGGAACAAGTCCCCCGCTATCGTCGGCAGACCTGTACCCGTCTGGTACAAGTCCCCCGTTATCGTCGGCAGACCTGTACCCGTCTGGTACAAGTCCCCCGTTATCGTCGGCAGACCTGTACCCGTATGGTACAAGCCCCCCGCCACCGTCGGCAGACCTGTACCCGTCTGGTACAAGTCCCCTGCTACCGTCGGCAAGCTTGTACCCGTATGGTACAAGTCCCCCGCTACCGTCGGCAGGCTTGTACCCGTATGGTACAGGTCCCCCGCTACCATCGGCAGGCTTGTACCCGTATGGTACAAGTCCTCCGCTACCGTCGGCAGGCTTGTACCCGTATGGTACAAACTCTTCACTACCGTCGGCAGGCTTGTACCCGTGTGCAAATAAAATAAAAATAAATCTTCTAAAATGAAATTCAAATGGAATCAATTAATGAAAAATTAGTTCGGGTAAAGACACGGGCGCTTCCGAACGAGTAACCTTTCCGTTTTCACACTGAAAACGATAGGATATATACTAAATACGGCGTTTCAGCGCTGGGGATAGAGCCGTTTATTCTTCCTTTCCGATCCAAACTTTCCGGTTTGGATACGGCGTTAGGACGTATCTGCAAAAGCGCGGACACAGAACGTATTTTTTTTGCCGACCGGAAGTTTGACCGCTTTTATGAAAAGACACAAAGCCATGAAAATTTTTATCGGTTGAAAACCACGTTTTTACCGGATTCCGACCCAAGCAATTCATCCAATTTTACCGGACAACAGTATTTTTTTTTAACAGCTTGTTATCATAACATCGTTGTTCGTTGTCTTAATAGATAAATGTCAAAATCAATTAATGGAAGACAGGAATATTTATTCGATGGACGAGTGTTTGCTGCAATGCCTTGAAGGCCGTGCCGACAGGGAAACGTATGACCGCGTTTGGCAGTGGGCGTCTTCATCGATTGAAAACAGGCAGCATTATCGGGCGATGCTGGATGTCCTTATTGCTTCCAATCTCTTGACGCCGGTGAATCGGGAAATACAGGAGCGGGTTTGGAGGCGGCTTTCCTCCAAGATACAGGCTACCGGAAAATCCCCGAAACCGGTTCGCCGGACGCTTTTCAAATGGGTAGCGGCAGCGGCGGTGCTCTTGCTGGCCTATGTAGCCGGCATACAAACCGCCGGCCGTTTTAAATCCGGTCGCCAATATACGGTTGAAACTTCCGGCGGCGGCAAATCAATGCTGACATTAAGCGACGGAAGTAAGGTATGGTTGAATAAAGCCACTACCATCCGGTACGGCAATGATTACGGACAGAAAAACCGCGAAATCACGTTAGACGGCGAGGCTTATTTTGAAGTTGCCCGCGACGCCGATAAACCTTTTATTGTAAAAACCTGCCGGTTGGATGTACAGGCGTTAGGCACGCAATTCAACGTCAAAGCCTGTGCCGGCGACCGTTTCATCGACGCCACATTAATAGAAGGAAAGATAAAAGTGCTGGCAGACGAACAGGGTACCGTCCTGCAACAGGCAGGACAGCAGTTGCGTTATGATAAAACCAATGCAAAAACAACCCTCCTTACCGTTAGCGGCAATCACTGTACGGCATGGAAAGATGGAGTGATGATTTTCGACGGGGAACCTGTCAAAAATGTATTTGCCGTGATGGAAGAAAATTTCAATATCCCCATCCGGCTGAAAAATAAAAAACTCGCTGCACGAAAAATTACCGGGCGTTTCAGCCTTAACGAACAACCCGAAAAAATCCTGAAAATATTGCAGCAATCATTGTCCTTTAAATATAAGGTGACAAACGATACCATTTTTATTAAATAATTGAAAATTTAAAACGTGTATATAAATCTGTGATGAAAATTAATTCATAATTAAATGATGGCAAACAATTGAAAATTTTAACCCCAAAAATATGAAGATACTCAGCAAAACGTTAAAGTATGTCGGCTTTCTGGCATGTATGGGAATCTTTGCCGGTTCGGCAGAGGCGAACGCTCAGGCGCGAAAAGTTTCGTTAACATACAAAGATGTGCCTTTGAAAACAATTTTGAAGGAAATTGAAACTCAAAGCGAATACTCATTTGTCTATTCGGATGAAATAGACTTGGACAAAACGGTGACCCTTCAAATAGCCGATCTGGACATTGATGAAGCCCTCAAGACATTATTTGCGGCGGCAGGGTTGAGTTACAGGATAACCGATACCTATGTTATCCTCTATGTCCCGGAAACGACGTCTTCGAAACAGGAGGTACGGCAGAACATCAGGATTCGCGGCGCTGTCACCGATGAAAACGGCGATCCGGTGCCGGGTGTGAACATTACCGTAAAGGGTACGACGACAGGTGTAATAACTGACGCAAACGGTAAATATTCCGTTATCGTTCCCAACCCTGATGCGGTGCTGGTCTTTTCCTTTGTCGGCTATGCCTCGCAGGAGATTATCGCAGGCGACCGTACGGACATCAATGTAACCATGAGCGAGGACGCAACGGAGATAGAGGAAGTAGTGGTCGTCGGCTATGGCGTGCAGAAGAAAGAAAGCTCCGTAGCGTCTATCGTGCAGGTGAAAGGCGACGAACTGGTAAAAATGGGAGCGACCAATATATCTCAGGCATTGACCGGACAAATCCAGGGCGTAAGCACCGTTCAAAGATCGGGAAAACCGGGCGACGACCTTGCTACCGTCTTTATTCGCGGCGTGTCGTCGTGGGTAAGCAACACGCCTTTGGTATTGGTCGATGGAGTGGAACGCAACTATAACCATATCGACCCGAACGAAATAGAAAGCCTTTCCGTATTGAAAGACGCTTCCGCAACGGCGGTTTTCGGAGTGAGAGGCGCCAACGGCGTCATCCTGATTACGACCAAACGCGGGAAAAAAGGAGAAGTGAAAGTCAATGCTTCGGCGGAAGTTACGATGAAACAGCCCATCAACATGAATGCGCCGATGGACAGCTATACCACTGCGCTGGTGTTGAACGAGGCGGTAAAAAACGACAATAATTTCGGATCCGTTCTTTCCGATGAAATATTGGAACACTATCGGCTGCAAGACCTTCCGTACATGTATCCCAATACGAACTGGCAGAAGGAACTGCTCAAAAAGGCGGGCTTTGCGCACCAGTACAACATCAATGTAGCGGGAGGAACGGAATTTACCCGTGTTTTTGCTTCCTTAAGCTATTTATACGACGGGGACATCATCAAAAAGGACGTCCATCCTTTGTATGATCCTACCAACAAGTTCAACCGCTATAATTACCGCTTCAACATTGACGCCGACGTGACCAAAAGCACGGTGTTTTCTTTGGATGCGGGCGGATATATCAGCTTTATCAATATGCCCTACGAAACAAATGCTCAACGTCTTTACAGGCCTTTGTTTGTCATGGGGCCGATGCAGATACCGAAAATGTATCCCGCAGAAGCCCTGGAAATCTATCCGGACCTGGCGCGACCGGACGAAACAGGAGAAAGGCTGGCTTCAAGCGGACAGGTGAATACCGAAAATCCGCATATCGCCAACAGTTACAGCGGAAGCCGGCAAGTGAAACGAACCGACATCAATGTGACGGCGCGAGTGAAACAGGAACTGGATTTTATTACCAAAGGACTGTCGCTGAACGTGAAAGTGGCTTTCAAAAACGACGTGCGGTATGCCAAAAACTACAGCTACGACGCCGTTTCTTACAAACTGAACGCGGACGGCACATGGACGCGATACAAGGGACGCGCCGCTACCATTGACGGCGAAACGCCGGCTACGCCCGTCAATGTGGAGGAGGAAAACATATCCGAAGGGCCTCACCGGACATGGGATTATGAGGCCTCGCTCAACTATGCGCGGCAGTTCGGCATACACGAAGTGACGGGGCTGGTGTTGGCGCAACGGAGGCAAAGGGTCACCAACGCCGAATTTCCGAGATACGACGAGGGAATTATCGGGCGCGTAACCTACGACTACGACCTGCGTTACCTGCTCGAACTGAACATGGCCTACAACGGATCGGAACAGTTTGCGCCGCAAAACAGGTACGGCTTTTTCCCTTCCTATGCCGTCGGATGGAATCTGCACCATGAAAAGTTTTTCGAACCGGTAAAAAAATGGGTGAGCAGGGCTAAAATACGCGCGTCCTACGGAGAAGTGGGCAGCGATGCGGCCAATTCCCGATGGTTATATACGTCCTCGTGGGTAAACGACGCGGCCAGCGGAGACGGAACCATCAAATACAGACCGGGAACCGAAACCAGCACAGGAGCTACCGTAACGGGCATCGTAGAAGAAAATGCGGCCAACAGCAACGCCACATGGGAACGGGCGGTAAAACAGGACTTGGGCTTCGAATTGAGCTTTTTGAAAAACAATCTCTTTGTGGTCAATGTAGAACTTTTCAAGGAACACCGCACCGGAATCCTGTTGGACAGGCAGAGCGTGCCGGCATGGTTCGGCGTGGGCATGAAACAGCAAAACCTGGGGGAAACCGAAACCAAAGGCTATGAAATAGACGTGAAATTTCAGTACACCACAGCCGGACATTTTTACTATTTTGTTAAACCCGGCGTCAGTTTCAGCGACAACCGGATTCTCGAAAGAGACGAACCGATGGACAAACCCGATTATCAAAAAGAAAAAGGACACCGGATTTTTCAACCCTTCGGGCTGCACGCCGAAGGCTGGATACAGGACGCCGACGAGTTGATGACCTCCGACAGGCTGGGCGCCGGCCTGATGGGACTGGGAGATACCAAATGGACGGATTACAACGGCGACGCAATCATCGACGATAATGACCGGGTGGCGATAGGTTACGCCAAAGAATATCCACTGTACAACTACAGTTTAAGCGGCGGTTTTCGTTACAAAAACCTCCAGTTCGACTTCCTCTTTCAGGGCGTAAGCCACTTTTCCAAACGCTTGAACGACCCTTACGCCTGGCCGCTGCACCGCCTGTCCAATCATGTGTTCGACTATCAGATGGACGCATGGAGCCCGGACAACCGCGACGCTGCCTATCCCGCCTTCCATATCGACGCCAACCGGCTGCACAACGACGGCGGCGAACAGCGCAGCAATTCCCTTTATGACTGTTCCTACATCCGGCTGAAACAGGTCAGTCTTTCCTACACGGTTCCCCAGCGGTGGTCGCAGAAAATGAGGCTGCAATCCCTTTCCTTCTACCTGCGCGGCAACAACATCTTCACCTGGGCGCCCAACTTCCCGCTGGCCGACCCCGAAGCGGCCGACGGCGACGGCGGAAACCTGAACAACAGTTATTATCCGATGACGAGAAGAATGTCATTGGGTTTGCAAGTATCCTTTTAATGGTAACAATTTAAAAATCAATTGATATGAAACAGCATAAAGTTTTCTTTTTTCATTTCTTCGCAACATGCCTCTTTTTCCTTGCGTCGTGCCAAAGCGATTATTTGGACAAAATGCCGGAAGCGGAAGGTTACGATTTCGACAAGGTGTTCAAGGACTCTACCAATTACCGTAATTTCTGCGATTACTTGGTGCAGCATACCTTTTTCCTGCATCTGGAAAACGGGGTAAAGCCCTACGGAAGCTGGGACGACGTAAGCGACAATTCGATCAGCGGGCGTAACAGCAACGACGTTCCGGCATTGCAGGTAGCCAACGGCGATTTTTATTCCATACGAACCAACGGCAATGCAGCCATGGCCAACAACGCCACATGGGAACAGATATGGAAACACATCCGCGTGGCCAATACGGGCATCATGAATATCGAACATTATTCGGGGTCGGAAGCTACGAAACAGAGGCTGCTGGGCACCTGCTATTTCTACCGCGCTTTTGCCTACATGGATTTGACCCGCCGCTGGGGAGGAATGCCCTATTTCTACCTTCCTATCGATGCGTCGGCCAACATGGACTATCCGAGACTGACCATGCGGGAAACCTACAAAAGAGCGGCAGCCGACTGCGACAGCGCCGCCATGTACCTGCGCGTAACAATCCCCGAAAACGAATTTCAGCACCCTACGAAAATAGGAGCGCTGGCCCTCAAATCGCGCATTCTCCTGTATGCCGCCAGCGAACAGGCAAGGAATGAACCCGGAAGCGACGGCGAAAACCTGTGGGAAGAGGCGGCGCTGGCTGCCGACGAAGCCATCCGTCTGGCGGAAGACGCAGGACACGAACTGGTACCCTGGGCGGATTATTATTATATCTTCAAGGGCGGAAAACCGGAAATTTACACGAAGGAAGTATTGCACGGACGACGGCAATCCATCGCATGGGGGTCGGATGCTTACCGCAATACCATTCGCCCGCCCGGACAGTTGAATGGGCAATACGGCGGCGTTTCGGTCAATCAACTTTTTGTAGATGATTTTGAAATGAAAAACGGTTTACCCATCGAAGACCCGGCGTCGGGCTATTATGAACAAAATCCCTACGTGAACCGGGATCCGCGTTTCGAATACAACGTACTGCACAACGGTTCGACGGTAATGAATCGAACAATGCAAATATGGAATGAAACGGAAGGTACAAGCGCAATGGGAAGCACGGATTGCCAGATCAACGCCACCGGAACGGTGGAAATGGGATACACCAGAACAAGCTATTACGCCGCCAAATGGATGGGCAATACATGGAACACAGTCTTACCGCTACTGTGGCCTTACATTCGTCTGGCCGAACTCTACCTGAATTTTGCCGAAGCCTCCAACGAGGCATGGGGCGATCCTGCCGTAAAGGACGGACGGTGCAGGTATTCGGCGGCCGAAGCCGTCAATAAGGTGCGCAACAGGGCAAACATGCTCGACGTGAATACCAAATTCCTCGGTCAGGACGATTTCAGGGAAAGAGTGCGCAACGAGCGGCGGGTAGAACTCTGTTTTGAAGAACACCGTATTTTCGACATCCGGCGCTGGAAAATAGCCACCCAGCCCGAATATCGCGATTTATGGAGAATGAAACTCGTCAAACTCGCCGCAGGATATAACGCCGCGACCTATCCTACGGGCTTCCGCTACGAACGATTGCTGGAGCGACAAAGAATCTTTCAGGACAGGCATTATCTTTATGTCATCAAACTGAACGATACGAGAATCGGCCCCAATTTCACACAAAATCCCGGATGGTAACAGTATTAACGATAAACAAATAATCAATCGACATGAGCCAGTTCAAAATAACCATATCTGTTTTCTTCCTCTCCCTGTTGCTGACCTGTTTGGCTTTTCCTGCGGCAGGACAAAAGAAAGAAAAACTCATCCTGAACGTCACGGTGACGGATGAGGCGGGCAACGCAATTCACGATGCTCGGATTTCATCTTCCAAAAACCGGTACATTTACGCCGGCCGGCTGGGCAGTTTCAACCTTGCCGTGTACCCCGACGATGTACTGAAAGTCATGGCCAAAGGCTATGAAACAAAAATCATCTCCGCCGACCAACTCGAAAGTAGCGTTGAACTTCAAGCGGTACCCGATTTTTCGGGAGAAGAAGACCGGATTTCTACCCTGTACGGCGAAACCACCAAACGACGGACAGTAGGCGCTTATTCCAAAATAGACGGAAGGCAGTTGGAAGCCAATCCTACCATGCACTTTTACAATGCACTGGGCGGACGGTTGAACGGACTGTTTACCATGGACAATACCATGGTGCCGGGATTCACTAATTCCAGCAACTTTATCAGGACGCCGAAAGGCAACATGATGGTGCTGGTGGACGGCGTGGAACGGACGCTGGACTATCTGGAGCCGGAAACCGTGGAAAGCGTGCAGATACTGAAGGACGCATCTTTGAAATCCCTCTACGGGGGCATTCACACCGACGGTATCCTGATGATCAAAACGCGGCGCGGCAGACCCTACGAAAACAGCGCCCGCATCAATGTGCAAACCGGCATACAGCAGCCGCTTCGATTGCCGGAGTATCTCAATGCCTATGATTATGCCGTCCTGCATAATCAGGTCATGAGAGATGCGGGAATGGAACCCTGTTTCAACCCGGAAGGCTATCTTACCGGCGACCCGCTGCTCTATCCCGACGTGGACTACTACGGCATGTTCCTGAACGATCATCTCGCCATCACCCGCGCCAACCTGCAATATCAGGGCGGTAGCCGGCAAACGCGCTTCTTTACCCATCTGGGCTATCAAACCAACGGGGGACTTGAAAAATATACGGAATATCCTAATCGCGACAAAGTGTTTACCCTGAGAGGAAATATCGACAATACCATTCTGGGGTTCATTACCCTGGAAGCCGGATTCAACGCTGCCATGCAGACCAAAAGCTGGCCTAACATGTCCACGCAGGATTTCTTCAATATGTTGTCCGATAATCGTCCGAATGAATTTCCCATTTTCATACCGGGCGAAAATGTCGGAGAACCGGAAAAGGAATTTGTGCTGGGCGGCGTTGCCAACAACCGCAATAATCCCTACGGACATCTGATGAACAGAGGATACGCGGAAAGGGAGTACATCTATGTCCAAACCGATTTCTCGCTGGACTTCAATCTCGACAAATGGATCAAAGGCTTGTCCCTTAAACCTGTGCTTACCGTCGATGTGTATAACATCCTTACCTGTGCGCAGGGAGCCACTTATGTGGTCTTTGAGCCGACAGCCACCGGCGACCCCGACCGTCCCATCGCTTATACCTCATGGGGGAAGGAAACCAGGGAAACCAGCAAATCGCGGACAGGGAACGATTCGCAACGCAACTATGCCTTCAACCTCACCGCCGCCTATAACCGCGTCTTCGGCAAACACGACATCAACGCCCTGCTGGTGTACTACCGGCAAACCAAAGAGTTCCGGACATTGCACAACACCTTGAAAAGACTGAATTTCGGCGGATTGGTCAATTACCTGTACGACGACAAATATGCGGCGGAAATCAGCCTGAACAGGGTAGGGGTGGGATCATTCTCAAAATCCGAACGATTCCGCGTTTTCCCGACTTTCGGCGCAGGATGGATCCTTAGCGAAGAATCGTTCATTCCGAAAAAATCATGGCTGAATTACCTGAAACTGCGGGCGTCCTACGGTATTCTCGGCTCTACTTCCTATACTTCAGAAGGCTTGTTTTCCGCCTATCTCTACCGCGACGTATGGGAGCCGGGAGGAACCTACGCCAATACAGGCGGAGGATTCACCACCAACATCGCCAGTGAAACGCAAACAGGCAATCCCGATGTAGGTTACCAGAAAAGCTATGAATGGAACGCCGGCGCAGACCTGCTGCTTTTCCGGCGTTCGCTCAGCCTGTCGGCAGGATATTTCTACAACCTGTTCGACGGCGAATTGGCGAACATGGGCGATGTCACCCCGGGCATAACCGGCAAAAACGCAGCCCTGATGATGCAAAACAACAAACAGTATAAAAGCTACGGATGGGAAGCGGAAGCCATGTTCGAAAAACGGATTTCCGACTGGAAACTGTCGGCAGGAGTGAATCTCTGCCACGGAGAAACGCATATTACCAAAGAAAACAATCCGCCCTATCCCGAAACTTACGCGGGACTGATGAAAATCGAAAAAATGGGCGATGTGAAAGGACAAAGAGTCATCGGCACATTTGCCGATCCGTCCGACGTCGACGCCTCCCCGCGACAGGATTTCGGCACGGTGCGCCCGGGCGACCTCAAATATGACGACGCCAACAACGACCGTGTCGTGGACGACCGCGACCGGATCGTCATTGCCAACACGACGCCCTCGCTGGAATACGGTATCACCCTCAAAATCGAATACAAAGGCGTCAATCTCGACGTCATGGGATACGGCCTCAGCGGATTCGACAGAAACCTCAACTCCAAATATTTCCAACTGTACGGCGCCCGAAAATACTCCAGCGTAGCCGTCGACGGACTTCCCAACGGCAATCCGCACCCGATACTCAGGCCGGAGTACGCAAACAACAATTTCATTGATTCGGATTACTGGGTGATGCGGGGCGATTATTTCAAAATCCGCAACGTGGAACTTGGTTATACGCTTC
This sequence comes from Bacteroidales bacterium, assembly GCA_031259205.1. Lineage (GTDB taxonomy): Bacteria > Bacteroidota > Bacteroidia > Bacteroidales > UBA4181 > JAIRLS01. The sequence goes on from JAIRLS010000213.1 coordinate 10,045, forward strand.
CTCATCACTTGACCTCGAAAATAGGCATCAATGCCTTCAAAATTTTTGCCCGCGGTTTTAACCTCCTGACCTTCTCCAAACTGAAAACGCTCGACCCGGAAAATCTGGACGCCGGTATCAGCAATTTCCCGCTGTGCCGCACCCTAACCGGAGGCGTTTCCATTGAATTTTAACTTAAACACAAAAAATCATGAACTTGAACATGAAAACAGTAAAAAAAGGGTTGCCCTTTGTGGTTGCGGTAGCCTTGACAGCCTGTTCCGATTTTCTGGATCCCAAAACGGACAATACCATGACCGAAGAAGAAGTATTCTCCAATGCGGCGTATTTCGCCGGCCCGTTGATGGACGCCTACAACGGCATTGCCGATATTTACGACATAGCGATGGATAACATGACGGACAATTCGGTCGATTCGCATTTTTCCGGCGATTATTATCTTTGCGGCACAGGCGCCCTTCGGCCCAACAACAATCCCCTGAACAACTGGGTAGGCGGTTACCGGCAAATCAGGCGACTCAACCAGTTCCTATCCAGAATGGTATTGGACACCACCGCCGTCATACCGACGCCTGTCCGTTTTTATGTGATTAAAACTCCACAGGACAGCATCGACAATGTACGCGAATTTTACCGGCTGCTGGGCGAAGCGTATTTCGTTCGCGCTTACTGGAAATGGGAGTTGCTGCAAAACTTCGGAGGCATTGCCGCCGACGGAATCACTGCGCTGGGCGTCCCCGAAGTGGGCGACCGCGTGTTGGAAGTAACCGACAACCTGAACCTGCCCCGCGCTACCTATGCCGAATCCGTACAGTCCATCGTCAACGACTGCGATACCGCCGCTAAACTGCTGCCGGTCGAATATAAAGGCTCCGACAAGGTGACAGGGGAACAAATGAACGGACGCGCTTCGGGTATCGCTGCCATGGCGCTGAAAGCCCGCGTACTGCTTTATGCCGCCAGCCCCGCTTTCAACCCTTCCGGCGACATAACCCTCTGGGAAAAAGCCGCCATTGCCGCAGGAGAAGCTATCAAGGCTGTCGGAGGGCTGGCAAACCTGTCTACTGTTAATAATTATTATTTCCTGCAATTGAACAATGGTGTTTATCAACACCGTGACATCATTTTCCGCTCCAAATTGCGAACCGGTAACCGGCTCTACGAAAACAACAATTATCCGCAATCCATGTACGGGTCGGCCACTACCAATCCGTCCCAAAACTATGTAGACGCTTTCCCCGACAAAAACGGCTATCCCATCTCCGAAAGCACTCTTTATCAGGAAGACAACCCCTACGTCGATCGCGACCCGCGGCTGGCGCTCTATGTCGCCTACAACGGCTCCCCAATGGGACCAAGCGGCTACCATACCATTGCCAGCTACAAAGGCGGCGAAGACGCCTGGTCGGTGCTCCGGAACAGCTCGCGGACTTCCTGTTACCTGAAAAAACTGTTACGTACCGATCATATCACATTAGTGCCGGGAAGTGAAACCGGTACCCCAAGAGCAAGAATAGTACTGGGGATGCCCGAACTTTACCTCAACTTTGCCGAGGCCGCCAACGAAGCGTGGGGCGTCAAAGGTGATCCCATGAGTTTCGGATTCACCGCCGCTACCGTATTGCAAAGGATCCACCAAAGATACAGCGCCGGAAACGTGTACCTGAACAGCGTCATCAACACTGACGCCGGGCTGTTCCGCACATACATCCGCAACGAACGGCGTATCGAACTGGCCTTTGAAGGGCATTACTATTACGACCTGCGCAGATGGATCGCCGACAAAAGCACAGCCACCCTCAACGTAGAGGTCTATGGTATGGAAATCACCCAAAACGACGATAGTTCCTTTTCCTACAACCCGCGCGTATTAATGGAAAAAAGGTCTTTCTCCTCGCCGTTCCAGCCGATTCCCTACATGGAAATCTACAATTCGCCGGCGCTGGTACAAAATTACGGATGGTAACCTGTCCCTGTCAGGTAAATCAGTAGTGGTAAATTTGATGAATTAAAACAACAAAAAATAAAATAAACATAAATGAAAAGGTACATTATTATCGCCGCCGTGTCCGTCCTCATTGCGAACGGCGCATGTAAATTCGACGATCCGGACGACGCCTATCCGTACACCTCTGTCCTGTTTCCTAATCAGGACTATAACCGCAACTTGATAGTGGGCGAAGGTTTGAAACTGAGGGTGGGCATTTCCTTTACCGGTTTGATGTCCAATGACCGCGACCGCACGGTGCAATATATCATCGATCCGTCGCTCATCGTGGCCGCCGACCGGTCGGAACTGCCTCCTGCGTACTACACCTGCGGACATGCCTCGCAAATCACGGTGCCGGCAGGACAAATGAAAGGCTATCTGCCCGTGCAACTGGATTCCGCCGCTTTCCTGAGCGACCCTAAAGCGCTCACCGGCGAATATATCCTGCCCGTACGGCTGGTTTCCTCGTCCGACGTGGATTCCATCACCGAAGGGCTTGACTTCATGCGCATCTCCATCAGTTATTATGCCAAACAGCACGGCAATTACACCTACGAGGGCAGCATCACCCGAACACAAGGCAGCCTGTCCGAGGACACTACTTATCATAATATTGCAAGCGAAGACAACGGCATCCGCTTTCTGGAAACGACAGGCCCCACTAATTTTCGCATGATCGCCGACCCTACCAACAGCGCCGATCCCGCCAAAAGCGATAATTTCTCCCTGCTGCTTGAGGCGCCCGTGCATGGCGGCGGCGCAGTAACCGTCGCCGCCGATCCTCTTTCCGCCGTTGTCGTGACGCCCGACGGAGAATCCACTTATGACGCCGCCGGCAAAACCTTCCGCCTAAGATACAGATATACGCTGGCCAACGGCACCGAATGTCGCGTTTCCGAAACGCTCGTCTTCCGGAACCGTATCCGCGATGTGCAGGAGAACGGCATTTATATCAACGAATGGAGAGGAATCAGCGAATAGCGCCCTTCCTTTTCTCTCAGTAGCGGTAATGCTCGGCTTTGTAGGGGCCTTCGACCGGTACGCCGATGTAGGCGGCCTGTTCTTCGGAAAGAAGAGTCAGTTGTACGCCCAACTGTTCGAGATGCAGGCGGGCGACTTCTTCGTCCAGTTTTTTAGGCAGGCGGTAAACATCCGTTTCGTACGAATGGCTCCACAGGTCTAACTGCGCAAGCGTCTGGTTGCTGAATGAATTGCTCATCACAAAGGAAGGGTGTCCTGTGGCGCAGCCGAGGTTCACCAGCCGTCCTTCGGCCAGCAGGAAAATCGCGTGCCCGTCGGGAAAAATGTATTTATCCACTTGCGGTTTGATGTTGATTTTGCGAATGTCGGGGTAAGTTTCCAGCTTGTCCACCTGTATTTCATTATCGAAATGTCCGATGTTGCACACGATGGCCTGATCTTTCATTGCAGCGATGTGTTCGATGGTCACTGCGTCGCGGTTGCCGGTAGCGGTAATGAAGATATTCCCTTCTTTCACGGCCTTTTCCATGACGGTCACTTCAAAACCTTCCATCGCGGCTTGCAGTGCGCATATCGGATCAATTTCGGTCACCAGCACCCGTGCGCCGTAGGCGAGCATGGATCGGGCACAGCCTTTGCCCACGTCGCCATAACCCAGCACAACGACCACCTTGCCGGCAATCATCACATCCGTAGCGCGTTTGATGCCGTCTGCCAACGATTCGCGACATCCGTACAGATTGTCGAATTTCGACTTGGTCACCGAGTCGTTCACATTGATGGCGGGAAAAAGCAGTTCGCCGCGTTCTTTCATCCGGTAAAGCCGGTGTACGCCGGTGGTCGTTTCTTCCGATACGCCCCGAAGCTCTTTCACCATACGGCGCCATTTGCTGCTGTCTTTTTTCAGCGTCGCTTTCAGCAGATTCAGGATAACGGCTTCTTCCCTGCTGTCGGGCGTGCGTTCGAGGCTTTGCGGATCGTTTTCAGCTTTGTACCCCCAATGAATCAGCAGGGTAGCGTCGCCGCCGTCGTCCACAATCAGGTGGGGGCCTTTGCCGTCGTCGAAGGTGAGCGCCTGTTCGGTGCACTGCCAATATTCTTCCAGTGATTCGCCCTTCCATGCAAATACGGGGATTCCCGCCGCTGCGACGGCTGCCGCCGCATGATCCTGCGTGGAAAATATGTTACAACTGGCCCATCGCACTTCCGCCCCCAAGGCATGTAAAGTTTCAATGAGTACTGCCGTTTGTACGGTCATGTGAAGCGACCCGGTAATCCGCGCCCCTTTCAGCGGCTGTTGCACCGCGTATTTCCTGCGTATCGACATCAGGCCGGGCATTTCCTTTTCGGCAATTTCAATCTCTTTTCTGCCGAAACCGGCCAAATTTATGTCTGCTACTTTGTATGAATCCATTCTTTTTGATTATTGAACCGCAAAATTAAATGAATATCTCCATATTTCCAAACCTGTGCGAAAATCGGGTGATTCTCAAACCGTCGCAAATCCGGCTTATCACAGCCGTCATCCGGTGTTTGCACTGGAAATTTAAAAGGAGTAATTTTGAAGGATAAAACAAAAAAAGAGAAACAGAAGTATTCAACTCGGCAGGAATGCTCCCCTTTCGGAAAAAAGGAACGCCCCTTTCGGAAAAAAGGAACGCCCCTTTCGGGGAAAAGGAACGCCCCTTTCGGGAAAAAGGAACGCCCCTTTCGGGAAAAAGGAACGCCCCTTTTGGGAAAAAGGGACGCCCCTTTTAGGAAAAAGGGACGCTCCTTTCGGGAAAAAGGAACACTCCTTTCGGGAAAAGGTATTGTAATTTTAGTATAGAATAATAGAAATGAACTATTGACGATCAGTTGTTTAATATCTAATTTAGAACGACAAGCAATACTAATTTAACAATACCCTCCGGTAAAAAGCACACGGACGTCGCGCAAGTCCATCTCATGCGATTCGGAAGTTCCGGATTTACGGTCTGAATTTCGCTTCATTCAGAATGGTCTGATAATCGTGGTTGTTCATTAGTTCGTTCAATGACGGTTTTTTGTGGGCGACGTACGACAGGATCATCTGGTAGCCCAGCCATACGGCAGCCCTTCCGGGCGATTCGCGGGTGAAAAACGCGGTAAAAGGGGCTGGCCCTGCTAACTTGGCGATGGTCAGGTAATCGGTGTTGTAGAGCATTTTTTTCTCTACCAGATATGTCCACATTTGGCGCGTATTGTTTTTGCACCAGTGCATTTGGGCGGAGGTATATCCGAAGATAAGGCTGTCCGGTATATCCGGGAGCATTTGGCTCACGAAATAGGCTGCTTTCCCTTCGTAGAGCAGGCTGGAAAGCACGGTTTCCGTAATACCGGTATCGGGAAATTCGGTATATGCCAGCGCTTTCATGCAGTCGGGAACGATGTAAGGCTTGTCCGTCAATCGACGCAGGTACATGGGCATATCCAACTGTATGTAGTACTCTTCGTTCCTGCCGAGGTATTTATCGAGGGAGATCGCCAGCAGGCCTTCATCAACGCTTATCGACTGGTTAAATCCCGATATAATCGTATAGACGGTCGGGATGTCGTGGTCGGGAAAATATTTGTGATAGCGTGAAAAGGCTTCGCTCAGTTCCTTTTCCAGATCCGCCACGTCGGGATATTGCGCCATCACTTTGCGATAACATGCGTACATGTGGAAATCCGTCAGGAATCCAGTCAATCTTTGCGGGTATTGCGGGCTTACGGAAGACCCTATTGCGATGATTCTGTTGTTGTACAACTCAAACAGGCGGCCGTAATGTTGCCGCAAGTGGGGAATGGCGGCTTCCACCGAATCCGCCGGTATGGAAAACAGGCTTTGTTCCATCCGGTCGATGCTTATCTTTATTTCGGGATCGGTATGGCATCCCCAGAGGGTTAATACGGCAAGGCCGCCGATAATGTTGGTGATGAAATGATTGAAACGTTGCATGAGGTTTAATTTTTAGGGTTCAAATGTTTCGGCAGGGTGAAAAAAAACGTACTTCCTTCTCCCTGTTTGGACTGTACCCAGATGCGTCCGTTCAAAGCTTCGAGAAGTCCTTTGGAGATGGATAATCCCAATCCCGTACCGCCATATTTCGGTTTGAGTTCCGTGTCGGCGCTTTGACGGAAGTATTCGAAAATGAGTTCCTGCTGGTCGGGAGAGATGCCGATGCCTGTGTCTTCAACAAAAAACAACAATTCGTCGTTTCCGCTTTCGGAATAGCCGAAACGCACGTAACCTTTTTCGGTGTATTTGAAGGCATTTTCAAGCAGTTTCTGCAAGACCTGTCGAAGACGTACTTTGTCGGTAAAGAGAAGGTCGTTTTCAATAAACCGGCTGTCGTCCAGTTGAAAAAACAGCAATTTGTCGCTTGCTTTTTGGGAAAAATTGTTTTCCAGTTCTCGCATCATCTCGTTGAGAGAAAACTCCACAGGCAGTATTTTGAGTTGTTTGATCTCAAGTTTGGAAATGTCGATGATGTTTTCCACTAATTTCATCAGTTGTTCGACGCTATTGTGAACAGTGCCGATATATTGTCGCCGAAGTTCCGGCGTCAGGTTTTCGTTTTCTATAAAGCCGATAAAGCCTATGATGGCGTTCATGGGGGTGCGTATTTCGTGCGACATGTTGGACAGGAAGACCGATTTCAGCCGGTCGGATTCTTCGGCTTTTTCCTTGGCGATTTTCAACGCTTGCTCTTTTTCCTTTTGTTTGGTGATGTCGATGACATAACCGTCCCAAATGAGCGTTCCCTCTTCGCCCTTTTGGGGGAACGAACATATCATCAGCCAACGCTTCTTACCGTCTTTCAGGGTACAAAATTCATACCTGAACGGTTCCATGTTGAGAGCGCTTTTCTTTTCCGTTTCTTTCAGTGCGTCGGCGTTTTCGTCGTTCCACAGGGAGGTGATGCTCCCTTTTTTCATAACGGTTTCAGCCGATATGCCGTATTGTTTCAGTACATTATTGCTGATGTATGACAATTTTTCATTCCCTTCTTTATCCACTGTTTTCCGGTAGATGAAGCTTCCGGAAAGATTATTGGACAATCCGAACAGTTGCAAATCTTTCTGGGACTGTTCGTCCGCTTTTTTTTCTACCATGTCTTCCAGATAGGTTTTGTAGCGGTTCAGTTCGGTGGTAGCGGCGTTCAACCGGTTTTGTATCAAAATCATTTCGTCGTGACGGTCTTTCAGTTCCTTGTTGGCTTTTTTCACCGACCAGTAGCTGCGTACCAGATTGATGAGCAGTATGGTCAGCGCACTGAGAATGATGAGCGAAAAGATGATGATTCGCCGGCTGTCGGCAATGTCATGTTGTTGTTGTTCGGCGTGGCTGCGCAGTTCCAGTTCTTTTTGTTCCCTTTGTTCTTTCAGGCGGTATTGTATTCGTAGAATATCCATTCGTTCGTGATTGCCGGCGGAAAGCAGGGAGTCTTGCAGGACGACGGCTTGCTGCGCATAGCGTACCATGTTGCGGTAGTCGTTTTTCCGGCGATAGAGTTGGCTTAGTCCGTCCAGTATTTTTATGCGGACGGAGATCGTCCTGACATACCGTAGCGCGAGCAGGAAATTCTTTTCCGCTTTGTCCCATTGTCCGGTTTCCAGCGATTTGTTTCCTATCCGGAGGTATGTTTCGGTAATACTGGGATACACGCCTGACTCCAAAACTGTCCGTAATGCTTTTTCCTGATAAAAGTCGGCGCTGTCTGTTTTTCCCAAGCTCTGGTAAACGTCGCTAAGAGCTTGGCAGGTTTTTACCGATTCGGAGAAGTTGCTCTGAGTGGCTTTTTCGGCAATTTCCCTTGCCTGATGCAACATGGACAGGGATTGCCGTACGTTTTTTTTCAATACGATTCGGTATGCATAGTCTCTCAATACCATGGCCTCGCACAGAGAACAGTGCAGGCGGCGATAATAGTCGATGGCGGTATTGTAAGCATGGGTGGCGGCGGCGGTGTCGTTTTTCATGAAGAACGATACCGCCATACTTGCGTGTAGATCGGCGATGGCCATTGTGTCTGCCGACTGCAGGGCGACAGACAGCGCTTTCCGGCCGGCGTCTATGGCGTGTTCGTAGTCGCCTAAATTCCTGTAAGTACGCAACAAGGCTTCGTTGATATCGATCACCCATGAGGCGTCCTTGCCGGCCAGCATTTCCGCCAAATTCAGACATTCCAGCGCCAGCGCGTTCTGTTCCAGCAACAAATAGGTGATGCCGATATTGTACATGGCATTGGCCTGTTGTTCGTTCGATCCGTATTGAGAGGCCACGTCAAAGGACTGCTTGTTGTACCGGATGGCTTCGTCATACTGGCCTGCCATATAATGGACGGCGGCAATGCCGCGCATCATTTCTATTTCGCCATTGCCGTATGCGATGTTCTGCGCCAGCAGAAATCCGCTGTCGGCATAAAGAAGGGCGCGATGGTACTCTTGTTGAGTGATGTATTCCTTTTCGGGAGGATAGTCCAGGATATGCCTTACCATGCGGTAATAGTGCATCACTTTCAGGGAATCGTTTGTTTCCTTGTGGATGCTGATCCGGAGGCTGTCTGTAAAGGAATCCGCAATAACGGCGGTCGCCGAAAAAAACAAACATATCCGGAACAAAGACCGCAAAACCGCTTGAATGATACTGTTCATGGGATGGAAGTCATGGCGTTTAATTTTATGACGTCGCAAAACGCGCATTTTGATACAATCTCAATGAAAAACATCCCGTTGCCCTTGACAATGTCCTGAAAGAAAGAATGCCGCCTTTGGGGCAGCATTCTTCACGATTTGTTTTGGAAAGAGTTCTTTTATTGGACGATTGCTTTGAAATCAGCATTGTCGAAATATTTGGCAAACTCAATATCTTTTTTCGCATTGGCCTTCAGTTCGGCGCTTTTCGATGTTGCTGTACGCAGATTGTTGATGAGCAAGTTATTGTTTTGAGTTCTTGCTCCTGCCACTGCTTTCAGGTAGTACACCAGTGCGTCCTCGCTTTTGACGGAATTGAGAATGGTGAGAGCCGCATCGTTCTGTTTGGCCAACAGTTTAGCCAAAGCAGCATTGATTTCGACCTGATTGCCGAAATAATTGATGGCGTCGGCGTATTTACCTTGAATGATTTTGATGGTTCCGAGGTTGTACTTGGATTCTTCGTTGGCGGTGATGGAGGTCAGTAAATCTTCGGCTTCGGAAATTTGACCTTCGCGCAAAGCGACTACGGCAAGGTTATTTTTAACAATATCGTTGTTTGCGACGGCTTTGGCGTCGTTAAGGGCGGTTTTGGCTTCACCGGTACGTCCGAGGTTCAGCAATGCCACACCCAGATTGTTCTTGGTACGGTAATCGTTCGGATAGAAACGGGCGGCTGCCTGATAAACGGACAGTTTTTTGTTGTTGTCCTGCACCAGTGTTCCGGCGTAAAGAATTTCTTCCAGTTTCAATTTGCCGGGATCCCGTTCGAATTGTGCAAGGATTTCCTGATCGGACAAACCTACGATTTCGATATTGACGGTCATTTTTGCACGGCGCAACTGGGGAAGAATATCTTTTTTGATTTCTTCATAAGCGGCAGCGATGTTCTTTATTTCACGTTCGCGCACTACCGGATCGGAATACATCGACAATACGCGCAGAATCAACTGCTTGTCGGCAATGTTGGAGGTTTCCATCAGTTTTTTGAAGCCGTCCCAGTCTTCCGGAGTAGTGACTACTTTCAGGAAGTCGGATTGAACGATTTCTTCCACTTTGGCGGCTTTGAAATTTTTCTTGAAGAAGTCGCCGCCTGTTTTTTCGCGGGAATTGGACAGTTTGGTGTTCAATTCGATCGGGCCGTCGGGCGAGGCGTAGGCAGAAATTTCAGCGCTTGTGAAATTAACGCGGTCATTGCTTTTGGCTGTTTTGATGGCTTCGGTAAACTCTTTCACTGCCGCTTTTTTGGTTTCGGATGTACGCACGTTTGATTGCTGAAGGGCGTATTTAATATCGGCTTCGTATGAATCGCCGGTGATACGGACGTACTTGTCGGGAGCATAGACCGCTTTCCCTTCTTTTTGTACCAGCAGACAGGTGGTAATAATGCCGTCGGCCAGTTTGTACGGCTCAAAAGCTAACGACTGGGTACCTTTGACGGCCGAGGCCCTTAACGAAAGTTCGGACAACTGGTACTCCGGTTTATACGCTACTTTCGAAGAGTAGCTGAACGACCCGCCGTCATACTTAATGACTTTATTGTTTTCCTTTACGGATTCACCCTGAACTTTGTAGGGTTCGAAGGGCAATTCGTTGCTTCCGCTTACCAATACCGGCGTCAGCTCCATCACAACGGATTTGTTAAAATATTTTGAAGGATACGAGCCGTTGACGGTTACGGCTACATCATTGCCCACCAATTCAAGAACCGGAGGATTAACGGTGTATTTTACCTGATCAGCTCCTTTCTTCATCTTTTTCAGTGGCGAACAACCTGTGAATGCAATACCTGCGAGTAAGGCAGAGATTAAAAATAAATTTATCTTTTTCATAAACACTTACAATTTTACAATATTATTTAATGATTCCTGACATAAAAAATTCAGTCTGCAAAGTTATATATTTTTTTATTGTAAAAAACACTTTTATATTAAATTTAATTCATTATTTTTAAAAATATTATTTATCGCAGAAAGAAGGTATGGTAATCAATTAAAATACAGATTATTAAATATAACTTTTTTTTTATCGGCTGAAAAAATAATTTTACGCCTTAACAATTATTAACATCCTGTCAATGCAAACGAAACGAGTGGCTGCGGCAAAAATCCGTTTTACCCGTTTTCACCGTATGTATTCATATCGGGAGGCGTCGAGTCTCAACAGGATGAAAAGCAGGATGGTGAATGTCCATAACGAAGATCCGCCATAGCTGAAAAAAGGCAACGGGATGCCGATGACGGGCATTAATTCAACAGTCATGGCGATATTGACGCCAAAGTGCATGAACAGGATACTTACCACCGAGTAGCCGTAGACCCTGCTAAAGACGGAACGTTGGCGTTCGGCAAGGAAAATCAGCCGCAACAGCAGTACGATAAACAGCGTCACTATGACGAAAACGCCTGCAAAGCCCCATTCTTCGCCAACCGTGCAAAAAATGAAGTCGGTGCTTTGTTCGGGTACGAAATGCAGTTTGGTCTGTGTGCCTTGCAGAAAGCCTTTTCCGGAAAAACCGCCGGAACCGATGGCGATCTTCGATTGAATGACATTATATTCAATGCCTTTGGGGTCGGATTCTTTGCCCAGCATGACCAGGATACGTTTTTGGTGATGGGGGTCCAGCGCCTTGTCGAAAACGAAATCGACGGAGAAGGTGAATACCAGTGCGCAAATGATGAAAAGCCCGATGATGCGGATATGCGGCAATCGCCTGAAAGCGGCAAAAGCGGCAAAAAAAACGAACACGGGAATAAACGCCCCCACAAGCAGTTCGTGAATGTCAAATCGCGCGCCGGTTAACAGGTTGACAAGAAAGAAGACGCCAAAAACCATGCAGAAAAATCCGATCCCTTTCAAGCCAAGTTTGATCTGCCGGCTTTTGAACAGGTACACGACAAAACCCAACAGGATAAGTCCGCCTGCCAGATAACCCTGCACATCCTGCATCAACAGCGACAAAATGAACAGTACCACCGCCAGCATCCCGAATAAAAGAATGGCAGAGTGGAGGCCTTCGCGGTACAGCACAATTAAAAAGGCCAAATACACCAAAGCGGAACCAAGGTCGTGCTGTAGCAGAATCAATATCACCGGAAGACAGACTGTCGCGCTGATAATAATAACATTACGGAATTGCATCAATTTTCCGGAATAATTGCCCATATATTTTGCCAAAGCAAGTCCTGTGGTTATTTTTACAAATTCCGAAGGTTGTATTTGCAACGAGCCTATTTCGAACCACGATTTGGAATTGTTTACTTCTTTTCCCACTATCAGTACGGCTATCAGCATCAACAGGCCGATAATGTAAACAGGATAGGCGAAAGAGGAATAAAAGCGTGCGTCTATCAGGCACACCATCACTGCCAGCGATATTGCGGTAATGATCCACAGCAGTTGTTTTCCGTAGCGTTGCGAGATAGAGAGAATGTTGGCGTTCTGTTCGTCGAATACGGAAGCGTAGATATTCAGCCATCCCGTCAGGACGAGAACCAGATACAATCCGACGGTGATCCAGTCGATTCCGTTGATGAGGTTAGTTGGCCGTTGCATGGTTGTCGTAAAGATTGAAGTCGAGCAGTCTGTTTTCCATCCAAAGGCGTTCCGTTCCGCCTTTCAGGTATTTTTCGATGAGCAGCGAGGCGATTGGCGCTGCCCAGCTTGTGCCGGATCCGGCGTTTTCGACATATACGGCAACGGCTATCTGCGGGCGGTTGCGGGGAGCGTATGCGATAAAGACCGAATGGTTTGTTCCGTGCGGGTTTTGCGCTGTCCCTGTTTTCCCGCACATCTCTATGTCCGGTATGGCGACCCATCTTGCCGTTCCGCCGGAACCCGACACTGCATGATACATCCCTTCCCGGACGGCCTTAAAATGTGAAGTATCCACTTTGGTAAACCGTTTTTCGGCGTATAATGGCGGCACGGTGTCGCGGCCGTTGATTTTTTTTATCAGGTGAGGGGTGTAGAAATATCCTCCGTTGGCGACCAGCGCCGCGAAATTAGCCATCTGGACAACGGTATTCTCTATTTCCCCCTGTCCGATAGCCAGCGAAACAAGGGTAAGCGACCGCCACGATTCGGGAGTGGGGAAAAACTTGCGGTCGTAATCTTCTGCGAATGGAATCTTGCCGCTCAGTTCCTGCGGTAAGTCAATTCCCAACTTTTCACCGAAGCCCAGCGAAAGGATGTTCTCCCGCCATAGCCGATAGTTTTCCCGCGTGGAGCGCTCTTTATCGTCGAGCATACGCCTGAAAGCCGTTGCAAAATAGGTGTTGCACGAGTTGCCTATTGCTTGCGGGAGGTTCAGCGGCGAAGCGTGAGCGTGGCATCCCATGTGGAAACGACCTACGGTGTATCCGCCTGCGCATGAGCAGGTAGTGTAGGGCGTCAGCGTACCCTGTTGCAAGCCGGCCAGCGCTTGCGCCACCTTAAAAGTAGAACCGGGCGGATAAAAGGACATTACCGAGCGGTCGAAAAGCGGTTTGCCGGGATCCTGCGACAGTTTCAGGTAGTCCGAACGTACCCGTCCCACCAGCAGCGAGGGATCGTAATTGGGAACAGACGTCATCATCAGTATTTCGCCGGTGGATGGCTCAATGGCAACGGCCGCGCCGCGCATTTTTCCCATTAACTGCTCGGTATATGCCTGCAATTCCGCATCAATGGATAGCGTAAGGTCGGAACCGATTACCGACATCGTGTCCAATTCGCCGTTGAAAAAACTCCCTTTGACCTGCCCGCGAACATCTACCTGATAAATATTGACGCCTTTTTTCCCCCGCAATTCTTTTTCGTAATACTGTTCTATACCGTTCTTGCCGATGTAGTCGCCTATTTTATAGTAGGTATCTTTCATTTCCGTCGAATCCACTTCGGCAACGTAGCCCAACAAATGGGGAGCAATCGGACGGACATAATTCCGCAATGTCCGCGCCTGAACAAAAAAACCTTTGTATTTATACAGGTGTTCCTGTAAAACGGCATAAGTTTCTGCCGACAACTGTTTGAGAAACAAAGCCGGCTTGTATGCCGACAGGCTTTTCCTCTGTTTGGGCATCAAACGCCGGAGGTTGGTTTCAATGGCTTCTTTTGGAATGTCGAGGATACGGGCAAGTTCAACGGTATCAAACGGTTGAACGTCTTTGGGGACGATCATCAGGTCATAAGCTGCCTGATTGGTGACGATTTGCAGATTGTTGCGGTCGAGAATCTGTCCACGCGCGGGATATTGTGTTACCTTTCGCTGAGAATTGTTGTCGCCGCTCGCTTTATAGGTGTCGTCGATGATTTGAATGAAGAACAGGCGTCCCAGCAGGATGATTCCTGTGAGTATGACGAATGCGCCGATCGCGTATTTCCGGATATCAAGATTCATTTTGAACGGGCGGTAAGAAATTGACAGATAAGAATTAACACTATGGTAAAAGCGCTGCTTGCCAAGGCCCTGAAAGAAGCGGCAAAAAAATTGCCCCATCCGAACGATTCTATCCAAAATAACAGGAAATGATGCGCCGATACCAGCAACGTCGCATATTTCAGGAACCATGTCCATCCGAGGGACGTCGCCGTAGGGGACATGCCCGGTTCGTAACCGTCGCGGGGAGCGATAAAACGCAACAGATGATAACGCAAATAACCCGTAAAGACAGTGGCCATGGTGTGATAACCGATGGTGTACGACGAAATGTCGATGATCAGACCCAGCATGAACGACGCCGACAACAGCAACCATCCGGCTGTTTCAAACGGCAGCCACAGGATAAAAAGGATATAGAGGTAAGGGTTTACAAAACCGCTGAACTGAATGTTGTTCAGAATGAAAAATTGCAAACCTACCAGCAAAATAAAGCGAAAAACGTTGATAAAAATAGTCCTGATCATTGCTCGTCGTAATTTTTCTGTTGTTCCAACCGGTCTTGTTCGTCTTTCAGGTAGTTTTTCACCAGATAAACCCGGTACAACTTCCGGTAATCGGTAAACAGCAATACCTCAATAGTGTAGAAATTACCGTCTTTTCGGGAGAAACGGCTTACCGTTCCTACGGGAGCGCCTTCGGGGAAACTGCTCGAATAGCCGGTCACCACCAGCGTGTCGCCCACCGCAACCGGCACATGAAGCGGAATCTCGTTCAGTTCGGCATAACGGTAGGATTGGCCGTTCCACTGTAAAGACCCGTAAAAATCGTTCTTCAAAAATTTGACGCTGAGCCTGAAATTACGGTTGATTACGGGAAGAACAGTCGAAAAGTGTTCGGAAACGTTATCCACTATGCCTGCAATCCCGACGGAACCGACAACCGGCATGCCGCTTTTGACGTGCTGTCGCCTTCCCTTGTCCAATGTAATATAATTGTACTGCTTATTGACCGATATATTGACGACATTGGCCGGAAGGTATCCGTACCACGCTTGCCGCAAAGTATCATAGACCGCATGACCGGTCGAATCCGAAGAATAATAGGCGCCGGGCAAGCGGGAGCGCAGTTCCTGATTCTCTTGCACCAACTGACGGTTGATTTCGGCAAGATTCAGATACTTCCTCCATCTGCTTATCCTTTCATCTATCATCCCGATAGCGTATCCGGAAAATTGGCCTACCGTGATACGCTGAATATAATGCTGTTGCAACAGCATGATAAATGCCGTCCCTTCCAGTAAAAAGAACAGAAAGAACATGTAATGCCGATAAAAAAAGCGAAACAGCGTGCGCATAACTCATTTTGAATGATGCAAAAATAACGAAAAAAAGTCAAATGAGAAAAGATTTTGGCTAAATCTTTTTTTTGAGGTGCTATGAAAAACAATTCTTCTGACCTCCACTATAGTGCGAAGGCACGAAGGCACGAAGGCACGAATGTAGAGGCGAAAGGCTTTCGCCTGAAAAACCATCCGCTTTGGAGAATGCGGAACGTCCTGAAAGGACGTAACTTTCATAACCGCAGGTCGTTGACCTGCGGAAGCGCTCTCCATAGCTTCTTCTGCCTGAACCGTAAGCTCGACGCAGTCAAAGGCAGTACTTGTCCTGCCTTTGACTGCGTCGAGCTTACGGTTCAGGCAGCCGCACTGCTGCGGGAGGCCTCTTTCCCGCCGGTCAGCGACCGGCGGTTATGAAAATCAAGTCCTTTCAGGACTTTTAAGAGGGATAGGGAAGAAAGCGGGAAACAAAACACGAATGGAACAGTCCACTGACCAATAGCACCTCAAAAAAAGAATTAACCTAATTTTTCAAAAAAATTGGTTTTCAAAAAATTATGTTTATATTTGCCGCGTTTCAAAATGAAAAACCAAAGGAAGATGGCGAGTACAAAATGTATAACTCGTGGCGACCGAAAGGCAGTCTTGCCCTGTCGGTCAGCGCCGACGGAACACAGTGGAGTTTGCCGGAGATCGTCCTCGCTCCCAATCCGGAAACGTCCTGGGAAATTGGATTTTTAAATATTATTGTTGTAGACCAGATGTAAATGCCCATCCGTTGCCATATTTCTATAAAAATAAATTCCTATCAGTTTCTTTTCAAGTGTCTTTTTTATCATTTGCGGCATAAATTGAAAAAGAAATAAAAAATCATCTGTTTCTTTTCGTGAACATATATAATTGACTAAGATACTGTCTTTTATTGTTTTATATTTCTGCAAATATGATGTCAAAAATACGGGCGATGCTGTAAATTTGTTTTCAATATCGGTTACATCTGTTGCCGGATAGGAGGTATAAAGAATAGCTGAATCTAAAGAAAAATGATAAAAATACCTTGATACGGATTCCTTTGTTATACTTTTATCGATTAACAGTCCGACCATTAGCACTACAATAAAACACGCAATCAAATATTTTTTTCCCATTGTTCATTATTTATGTTTAGTACTCCGTATATTGTACTTTCTCTTTAGCCTATTAATCATAATAGATAATTTAGTTACAAGAAATGTGATCATACCGAGAACAACAAAAACATATAGATGGATGTATCCATCAATAAACTCAAATATTAAAAGGAATAATATAACAAATAGTAGAAAAGCAGTAATATAAAAGGTATTACTTACAAATCGCACCAATCTATTTATATCCTTTGAATCGAATTTGTAAGGGTTATTTCCTACAAGAACAAAAGGACGCCATCTGGTCAAAAACCCTGCTATAATAAACAAAATACCTGCACCTATTATTTCTAACATTACATTTTTAAAATTTGCGTGATTACTAATTATTTATCTATGTACACTGGATAATTTCATGCATAATAAAGCAAAGTCTTGATAAAAATTAACAAGACATCCACAAGAAAAATCTGGTAGTGATGTAAAAAGTATGCTGTCATATTCTGTTTCATCCGGAGAACAGGATAACCCACAGTGTCTGCACTTGATATTGCACTTGAAGGTTACCATCAGCGTTAATGTATTTAACCGTAGCATCTCAGTTCGGTTGAGGGTTAAAGAAAATTCCTGCTATTTTATTGTCTTTGCCGAACGTCAGTTTAAAATAGAGTTTTTGGGAGCCAAAATGACATTGATAGATGATTTTGTCGCCCACGGCATCTATTTTCTCGACGCCGTAAAACTCGCTTTTCCCGTACCTCCCTATTTGGGTATTCAGTTGCGCCCATACCACTGCCAACTGTTCTTTG
>JAIRLS010000241.1 GCA_031259205.1 Bacteroidales bacterium
TTTTTCAAAAAATGAACAGATACACGACAACGTGATCGGGATGTATATTGAAAAGTATTATTACAAAACTGGAACATTCGGAAATAATTCTACCTGATAATTTATGACACTACCAAATAGTTTTCCGCATGCGTAAAATAGTTTTCCGCATGCGTAAAATAGTTTTCCGCATGCGTAAAATAGTTTTCCGCATGCGTAAAATAGTTTTCCGCATGCGCAGAATAGTTTTGCGCATGCGCAAAATAGTTTTCCGCATGCGCAAAATAGTTTTTCGCACGCGCAAAATAGTTTTCAGTATGCCGAAAAAACTTGCGGGCATACTTACCGGTTATTCGGAAATACGCTGCAATACAAAAAAAAATTACAAGTCCGCCGAAAGCGTTTTCTTTTCCCGTTATGGGATACCCCAACCGCAAAATTGCACTGACGGATTGACAACCGGCAATCAATGGGGCTAAGGGGGTAAACGCAAATATTTTCCTTCCGGATGATTTTCCGGAAACCAAGTAATGGCAAGGGAAAAATATTTTTTGATATCGTTGCAATTCCTTACGGGAATTTCTTATGGATCATTGACCGCAACAATAAAGACGCCGTGAAAAGACAGATACATCCATTTTTATATCGCTGAATTTGAAATGGATATATAAAAAGTCAAAAATTGAGTAATTATTTTAAGCCGGTTAATTCGATTTTTCTTACTTTTACGTTTTCAAATTAACAGTCGATAGATATGAATTTTCCGGATAATCTGAAATATACGCACGAACATGAATGGATTCGCGTAGAGGGAGAGGAAGCGCTGGTCGGAATCACCGACTATGCACAGCATGAGTTGGGGGATGTGGTTTTCGTTGATGTGGATACTGTGGGCGAATCGCTGTCCGCAAGAGACCGTTTCGGAACGGTGGAAGCCGTCAAAACGGTGTCCGACCTGTTTATGCCGGTAAGCGGTACGGTGTTGGAAGTTAATCCCGAGTTGGATGCATCTCCCGAACTTGTCAACAAAGAGCCTTACGATGGCGGATGGATCATTCGCATTAAAATAGCCGACGCCGGCGACTTGGAAACTTTGCTTGACAGCGATGCTTACCGGGCGCTTGCGGAATAATGAGTAAAACATTTTTCACCGGAAAACGAATCACGGTACTGATGATCGGCGGATGTCTGGCGCTATGCGTTCGGCTATCCGGCATGAACGGTACGACGGTGAGTTTACTGACTGCCGATCCGGGTGATGAATTGTATGCCACTTTCGGGCATAGCGCATTGCGGGTACATGACAGCCTTGCAGGATATGACTGGGTATTTAACTATGGAATGTTTGATTTCAACGCTTCCGGTTTTTACGCTAATTTCGCCAAAGGAAGGATGAATTATTATCTCGGCGTACAGAGATATGAATATTTCGTGAATAACTATGCCGCCGAAGGAAGGGCTGTATATGAACAGGTACTGCTGCTGGATTCGCTACAAAAGGCTTTTATCACAGGCTTTGTCTACAATAACGCCCAACCGGAAAACAGGTATTACCGTTATCATTTCTTCCTTGACAATTGTGCTACCCGTATTCGCGATCTCGTAGAGCAAACTTTCGGCAATGTCGAGTGGCCTGTCTTCCCGCAAAATCCTACTTACCGGGAGTTGGTGTACGAATGCACGCGCTGTCAGCCGTGGGGACGGTATGGCATTGACATTGCGCTGGGAATGCCGACCGATCAAAAAACCGACACACGGGAACAAATGTTCCTGCCCGGTTATCTCGCCAAAGCGATTGCACAGGCAACTTCCAACGGAAAACCCATTGCAGGGGAAATGCGTCCGGTGGTCAATCCGGCGCATCCGCTGGTGGTCAAGCCAAGCGCTGTTACTCCCATGATGGTCGGATGTTTCCTGCTGGCGTTGGCCTTAGCGTTCAGCTATATAAAGAAAGGCGCCGGGATTTTCGATTTCGCGCTTTTCTTTGTCACCGGATGTACCGGCGTTCTGGTCTGTTTTCTTTGGTTTTTTACCGATCATACCAACACTCACGACAACCTGAACATTATATGGGCGCCGCCTACCCACGCAGTGATGGCTTTTTTCCTGCTGTCGGGGAAACAAAACCGCCTGGCCGGAAAATATTTTCTGGCGACGGCCATTGTTGCCGTACTGCTGCCGGCATGCTGGATATTTCTTCCGCAACAACTGAATACGGCGCTGATTCCGGTGCACCTTGCCCTTGCGCTGCGGGCATTCCTTAACAGTCGAACGCTATCAAAAGGGAAAGCATTGAGATGATCATCTTTTACTATGCCGGTATCATTCTGTCGGGCGGCATGTTCATGTTCATCCGCCGGAAAAGTTTGCACCATCTGCTGACTGTCGCTGTTCTTGTGTTGCAGTCGGTTTTCACCGTTTACGAAATCAGCCGGAAAAGCAATGACCGCTTTGACTTTTTTACCCCCGACGATTTGGGGACGCTTTTTCTGGCGCTGCTCGGCATTTTGATGATTCCTGCCTGTTATCACAGTCTGGTGTATCTGGAAAAGAACAACGAGCCTATGCGGGTACGCAGTCTGTACCTTGCCGCCATGACTTTTTTTTGCGGCGCCATGAGCGGGGTTTACCTCTCCAATCACGTCGGGACGACATGGATTTTCATCGAACTGACAACGATCACCTCTTGCCTGTTGATCTATCACCATCGTTCGGCGGAAGCTTTGGAAGCGACGTGGAAATATGTTTTTGTGTGTTCGGTGAGCGTTGCCGTTTCCTTTGTCGGGGTGCTGTTCTTAAGCATTGCCTTTAGCAAGGCGGGGCTGGACAATTTCACCTATCGGGAACTGGCGGCGCACGCTGCGTCGCTTGATCCTTTCTGGCTAAAGATCGGTTTTTTGTTCCTTTTTTCGGGATACACCGTCAAGGCAGGACTTTTTCCCATGTTCTCCGCCGGAGTGGACGCCAAAGACCAGGCTCCCACTCCGGCAGCAGCTATGCTGGCCACCTGCCTCTGCAACTGTGGCTTCGTAGCTATTTTGCGAATATACCGTATCATCATGCACAATGAAGGCGGTGCATGGGCGCAGAAAATCATGCTCATCAGCGCTGTCCTGTCCATAGCCATTGCCGCCTACTACATGGTGAGAACCAAAGGATATAAGCGGCTGTTAGCCTATTCAGGCGTGGAACACATCGGACTGGCGGCTGTCGGCCTGTCAATGGGCGGACAGGGATATTATGCCGCCCTGTTGCACGTTGTGCTTCATTCTTTGGTGAAAGCGGCGCTGTTTTTCCAGTTCGGACAGGTGTCGTACATGTATAAGTCCGTCAGAAGAAGTGATATTGGCAATTATTTCCGTCTTAACGTGTGGGGAGGGCTGGTATTGCTGATCGGATTTTTCTGCATCGCTGCCATTCCGCCGTCGGGCATGTTTGTCAGCGAAGCGATGATTTTTCTCTCCATGCTGCACGAAGGGCATCTCCTCCTGATGATTGCTGTGATGCTGCTGCTCACCGTCATATTATGGTCGTTAGGAAGAAGTATTTTCGGTTTGCTTTTTTCCTTTTCACGTGTGGAAGCCGTCCATGCACAGCGTCCTCCTGTAATGGAATCCGTTTCACAGTATATCCTGCTCGGACTGGCGATCTGGTGGGGTATCTCACCGCCGGAGATGCTGATGGACAGCTTAATTCATATTTTTATCGAATTAGTATAGGCCACTCGACCTGTAAAGCTCTCCATCTGCGGAAAGACAGAGGTTTTCGCCTTTCTGTGGGCATTGAATAACCGGATATTCTTCTTATGAACGGCATTACGAAACGCCTGAGGATGCCGGTATCTTTCACCCCTTCATGATTCATAGCCGAGATCTGCCAGCCACAGGGTTACTTCCGCGTCGCTGGGCATACGCCAGTCACCGCGGGGGGAAAGATTGACAGAGCCTGCTTTGGGGCCGTCGGGCATGCAGGAACGTTTGAACTGTTGCCGGAAGAAACGCCGGTAGAATATTTTCATCCGATGGCGGATTTCCTTGACGGAATATTTGCCGGCAAATGCTTGTTGGGCGAGAAAGAGAATTTTGCCGGGGGCGAAGCCGAAACGGATATGGTAGTAGAGAAAAAAGTCATGTAATTCGTAAGGGCCTATGATATCTTCGGTTTTTTGGGCGATGCTGCCTTTCGGGTCGGCCGGCAGCAGTTCCGGGCTGACCGGAGTGTTGAGAATATCCGTGAGCGTAGTCCGTGAGCGTTCGTCCGCCTGTGTCTCGGCATACCATCGTACAAGATACCGCACCAGCGTTTTCGGGATAGATGAATTAATGCCGTACATGGACATGTGGTCGCCGTTGTAGGTGGCCCATCCCAGCGCAAGTTCGGACAAGTCGCCGGTGCCTATCACGAGGGCGTGTATCCGGTTGGCCATATCCATCAGTATTTGCGTGCGTTCCCGCGCCTGTACGTTTTCGTAGGTGACGTCGTGCAGGGTGGGATCGTGGCCGATGTCTTTAAAATGCCGGTCGCAGGCGGCCGTAATGTTGATTTCCTTACAGGTGACGCCCAGCGCCTGCATCAGTTGGAGAGCGTTGTTGTATGTTCTTGTGCTGGTGCCGTATCCGGGCATGGTGATGCCTGTGATATTCCTGCGGGGCAGGTGTATTTTGTCAAACGTGTGTACGCAGGCCAGCAGCGCCAGCGTGGAATCCAGTCCGCCGGAGATGCCGAGCGTCGCATTTTGTATGCCCGAAAAGGACAGCCGTTTGGCAAGTCCTCCGCTCTGGATGGAAAATATTTCTTCGCAACGGATATGGTATTGCCCGTCGGAAGGGACAAAAGGCTGCGGATTCACCGTGCGGGACAATTTTTCCGTTGTCGTTTCCGGAAGCACGAAACTTGTCGTCCGGTAAGCGCCGGCGTTGTCCGGTGAAAACGAACTGATACGCTGCCGGTCGGCGGTCAACCGGTCAATATCTATTTCGGTAATCACCAATTGCGGCTCCATCAGAAACCGTTGGGATTGCGCCAGCAGGACGCCGTTTTCGCATATAATGCCGTTGCCGGCAAACACGACGTCGGTGGTGGATTCGCCCCAGCCTGCCGACGCATAGACGTAGCCGGCGATGCAACGCGCCGACTGTTGGGCAATAAGCGATTTCAGATAGTCGTTTTTCCCGATCAGTTCATTGGTGGCCGACAGGTTGAAAAGCAGATGCGCCCCTGCCGTCGCCATGCCGGAGCTGGGAGGGGAGGGAGTCCACAGGTCTTCGCACAGCTCTACCCCGAAGGTTACGTCTTCTTGCCTGTAGAGCAGGTCGTTGCCGAAAGGGACGGATTGACCGCAATAGCTGATGGAGTGGTTGAACAGGCCGGAAGCGGGCATGAACCAGCGCTTTTCATAAAATTCGCCATAGTTGGGCAGGTGCGTCTTAACGGAGATACCGAGAATCTTACCCCCCTGACACACCACCGCCGTGTTAAACAGTTTTCCCGCATGACGTACCGGAACGCCTACAATATAAACGGTGTCCAGCAACCTTGCCGCTTCCAGCAACCGCGAAACGGACTTTTCCGCTTCCCGAAGCAATATCTGCTGGTGAAACAGGTCGCCACAAGTGTATCCCGTTATGGATAACTCCGGAAAACAAATCATTTGAACTTTCTGTCCGGCTGCTTTCTCAATCATCTTGCGGATTTCTTCCGTATTAAAACCGCAATCGCCTACCTTTAGGCTCGGAATGGCAGCCGCCACTTTTACAAAACCATAATTTTTCATTGAAATACGTTTTTTTGCGCCGAATCTGACCCGTATCACGGAAAGACGGTCGGCAGTTCTGTTTATTTTCCTATTCTGCCGCGCCGGATGAGCCGTTGCAGCGGCAGGTTGAATCGTTTGGTTTGCGGAAAGATGCCCGATTTGGCAGAACGGATGTCTTCGATTACATAAAACAGCGAAGGATCAAATCGCATGAGAATTTTTTCGGTCTGCTCAAAGGATTTCCGGTTGATCACCACGTAGAGAATATCTACTTTTCCTGAGGAGCCGCCGCCTTCGATAAGCGTAGTGCCGAAACCCGCATCCGACAGTTCTTTTTGCAGCGGATGAAGATTTTTCGAGGAGAAAATTTTGATGATCTGTACGCCGATAGCGATCCGTTCTTCGATGTACATCCCGATGAAATTGCCGGTAGCGTATCCGCCCGCATAGGCAAAGTAGCAGATGACGCTATTGACGTTTTTAATGATTTGGCTGATGACGACAATCCAGATCAACACTTCAAAGAAGCCCAGCAAAGGGGCAAGGATTTTTTTCCCCTTCGAAACGAAAACGATTCGAAGCGTGCCGAGGCTTACATCGCAGATTCTTGCCAAGAAAACGATCAGCGGAAGTATGAGATACTGGTATAGTTGTTCATCCATTATTTACTGCTGTTTTTTTTTCCAGTTCATCTATTCTTTTTGTCAGTTCGGGCAATTTGCGGATGATGACGCTTGATTTCATGTAGCCGGTATAGTCGAAAGCCGGCGTTCCCATGATGGCGCGGTTGGGTTCCTTGACGGAGGAGTTAAGCCCCGATTGCGCCCCGATTTTCGTCCCTTCGGCGATGACGATGTGTCCGGCGATCCCCACCTGTCCGGCGATCATACAGTTTGGGCCTATCTTGCTCGAGCCGGAAATGCCGCTTTGCGAGGCGATCACCGTGTTTTCACCGATTTCGACATTATGGCCTACCTGTATCAGGTTGTCTAACTTGACGCCCCTGCGGAGGATGGTGGAACCGATGGTTGCCCTGTCGATACAGGTGTTGGCGCCTATCTCCACCCTGTCCTCTATCACTACATTGCCGATTTGCGGTATCTTTTTAAAGTCGGCGCCCGACTGCGGCGCGAACCCGAAACCGTCGGCGCCCACCACCGCTCCCGAATGGAGTATGCAATCGCAACCTATCACACAGTCGCGGTACACTTTCACGCCCGGATAAAGCACTGTCCGGTCGCCGATCTTCACGTTTTCACCGATGTACACTTGCCGGTGAATCTTGACTTGATTGCCGATACGGGCATGTTCCGCGATGCAGGAGAATACGCCGACGAACACGCCTTCCCCCAGCAGCGCCGAAGAAGCGACATACGCAGGCTCTTCCCTTCCCGTCTTCTCGGGGACGCTCGCATGGTACAACTCCAGCAGCGTCGCAAACGCCCCGTATGCGTCATCCACTTTGATCAGGGTGCTTTTCACTCGGCCGGTAACAGGCTGCGATTTGTTCACAATCACAATATCGGCTTCGGTCTCATATAGATATTTCTCGTATTTGGGATTGGCAAGAAAAGTTAGTGTGCCGGGTTTCCCTTCCTCAATCTTGGTAAAAGCGTTTACTTTTACATCCGGATTGCCTTCAAGCTCGCCTTTCAGGTAATCTGCTATGACACGGGCTGTAAATTCCATTTTTATAATAAATAAGAAAGAACAAAGGTAGTAAAATACTCGAAATCTTCAATGAAAAATGAAAGATTTTGCATGAAAGGCAGCATTGTGAAATACCAAAGCAACCCGCAAAATAGTTATACCCTGCGCAGTATAGGGTTGTTATATCCCGAATAGCGAGTAATAAAGAAATAGATGCTCCTGTCCCATTTCAAATGTCACAAATATCCCAAATGAACCAAAAAACCTTCCGTCGGGAAAATGCAGGGTTGGCATCGAGGGAAATAACTGTCGCCTGAGGCGTCGTCATGGGTAGCCTCTGATTGGGTGGAAGACAAAATTCCCTGTAAACTTATTCAACCTGTTTATTCCGACGTTCCATTTCTGCTATTTTTTTAGCTTGCTCTTCGATCGTTTTTTTGATTTCTTCGATTGTTTTATCTTTCTCTTCGATTGCTTTCTTACTTTCTTCGATTGTTTTATCTTTTTCTTCGATTGTTTTATCTTTTTCTTTGAGCGTTTTCCTTTGCTCTTTGAGCGCTTTATCTTTTTCTTCGATCTTTTTCTTACTTTCTTTGATTGTTTTCTTACTTTCTTCGATTGTTTTCTTACTTTCTTCGATAATCATTGTCTGTTCTCTGATTTGAGAGCCATAAGTGTCGTCAATAGTCCGTATATATTCGGCCTCGTTTTCTATGCG
>JAIRLS010000026.1 GCA_031259205.1 Bacteroidales bacterium
CACAACGGCTTTGTCGGACAAACTGGAAGACCCGGATTTGGATTATGACCCGCTCATTCAGGCGCAGGACTGTGACAGGGAAACTTTGAAAACGCTCGAAATTAAACCTGAAACAGGACGGGAAAATGTTTACAGCGTGTGTTATGCATGGTCAAACGACAAAAAAATTTGTATCAGATTGCTTCTTACAGAGGAGAATGGATATTACTTAATTGATGATATTTTAAGTGATGCAAACATACACGGAAATGAATAAAGAGGTAAAATCACCGGAAACGAAAGCAATAAAAACGTTCCTCCTGTTTTCTCTTTTGTGTTTTTCCCTTACCATGTCCGGGCAAACCGTATCGTTGGAAAAAGCCGAACGGGAAATGTTGGAAAACGCCAATGACGGGGAAGAAGTCAAAAAGCAGTCCGCCGATTTAAACGGGGACGGAAGGGAAGACCTGATTTATTCCTGCGGGTACGGGGAAATGACCGGTATCCGCGTTTTTCTTCAAACCGGCGACGGGTATGTCGAGGCGGTCAACACGGGATGCACGAGTTTCACCCTGCCAACGTCCCCTGCAGAAAACAGGCAACTGCAACTGATAGAAAACTCCGGAGGGGAAAGCCCGTTTACATCGTACCGGACGTTTATCTTTGACGGGACTTCCGCCCGCCTTGTCGAAAATTATATCGTAACAAACAAAGACTACACGGAAGGCAGGATAACGGTTCCCTCCTCCCTGACGGACAACCCTTATCAGGTGAAAACACTGACCAACTGCAATCTCCGATTTTCACCGGACCTGGAAGTTTTCAAAAATTCCGCCGACATCGGGTTTACCCTGGGCCGGCACACCAATATTATTGCCGTTGTCAAGGCGGGTGTCCGGTTGAAAGTGCTGTCCGAATTTCCTGCCGAGGGGCGTACATGGCTATACGTGGAAGTGGAGGAACAGTCGATCGAGAACAGTCAGGTAACGGATTTTGACGCTATTTCCTCCTTCAATGATCACCGGCATCCTTCGCTAAGAGGATGGATCAGCAACCGTTACGTGGAAAGGAACGGCAAAGAGAAAATGATGTACAGCAAGTAATCGAACCACTTTAGTGTTCCCGGAAAGCATGTGACCCATCAGTAAATTGCTTATTTTAACCATGTTGTAAACACAGTAAAGAATGATGCAACATTATTTAAGATTATTTAATGAGATATTGCCATTTTTGTCAAACAATGTATCAAAATTAGTCATAAATTGCGAGCGTTAAGACTATTCGTCTTTGTAAAGTTGATACAGCACAACATACAAATAACCTGTTTAACCCTTTAAGGAAAAATAATTTTTCAATCAATGATTTAAAATTAATTACACTATGGCATTTAGATCAAAATTGCAGTTTGAAGGAAAAGAATACGATGTAATAGATTGCAACTATTCTTTTCAAAGGGACGTGGATTCGAAAGGACGACCTTCATCCAATGTCTATGGCGGAAACATCTATCTTACGGTAGAGTCGACAGACGACACGACGATTCTCGCTCAAATGGAGAATCAGTTCAAACCTCACACCGGCACGGTGATCTTTAACAAAGGAGAAGAGGAAGCAAAAATGAAAGAGTTGAAATGGTCGAACGGCTACACGATTAAATATGACGAGTCGCTTGACATAGTAGGCCGGGAGCCTATGAAAATCAGTTTTGTCGTATCAGCGGAAAAAATTTCCGTGGAAGGAGCCGAAGTTGACCATCGTTGGCCTAAATGAAATTATTCAGTACAAACCTTTTAAAAGAAAGACACCATGGCTTTTAGAGCAAATTTAAATTTCGAAGGCGAAGACTTCGATGTAATCAAATGTAATTACACGGTAGAAAGGAGCGTCGATTCCAAGGGTCGCCCTTCATCCAACCTGTACGGAGCGAAACTCAATATTACAGTGGAATCGACAACGAAAATATCTCTTTTCGAGAAAATGTCAACGCAGTTCAAACCCAATTCGGGTACTATTTCGTTCAAGAAAGACGACGAAGACGCGACACTGAAAGAGTTGAAATGGGAAAACGGCTATATCGTGAGTATAGAAGAAGGTATTCATGTTGTCGGCGAGCATCCGATGCTGATAACACTGAGTATTTCCGCTCAAAAATTCACCTTCGGCGAAGCCTTGCTGGAACAAAACTGGCCAGAATTGAATTAAGTAAATTTAATTGAGTAAATTTAAAATGTGCATACACAGGTATGGCAAAAGGAGGTTTATCTTCCTTTTGCCTCTGGTATGTTGTTTTATCTTTTGATAAATAACCCTTAAAAACGGGAACCATGGGAAGCGATCTAAACAAAGTAGAAGTTAGTCTCACTGTAGCAGGGCAACAGTGTTATGTAATCAGTTTAAAGCTGGCGCAGAGTTTTAACTCTCACCATGCGTTCGAGTGCGTCGTTGATTACGAAGAACTGGACAGCAAGTGGATGGAATCTCCTGCTTCGGTGTTCGGTATGCTCGGTCAGGATGTGAGTATCGAGATGAAGCACAAAGACGGCAAAGGAACAAACACGTTCAACGGCGTCATCACGCAGGCTTCATATATCGGTCATCACGGCTCGCAGAATCACATCCGTATTTCCGGATGCAGCCCCACAATAAAGCTGGACGGCTCAAAGACAATGGATTCATTCATGGACATGACCCTGAGCGGCATTGTGTCGGAAGCCGTCGGGACTTCCGGTAACGGCGGAAGCGTAACGCCCCAACCCAAATTTTCAGGAAAGATAGACTACATCGCTCAATACGACGAAACCTGTTTCGAGTTCCTGAACCGTTTAAGCTGGATTTACGGCGAATGGTTTTTCTACGACGGCGAAGAGTGTTATTTCGGCAAGAAGGACGGGAAAAGTGAAGAAATCACCTTCGAGAGCGAGATGACCACTTTCGATTTGAGCGCCAACCTGCTGCCTGCCAAGATGAAACGCTACCACTACCTTGTCCACGACGATCAGGAAATAGACAAGGAAGCCCCCGACCCAAGTACAGCCAACTATCATTCGGTGGCGCAGGGACAATCCTCGTCCATCTATTCGTCGGACGCTATCCTGCCTTCATCCATCGTACCCCTCTCCATGGGCGAACTGGAAACCGTCGCCAAGGCCGAAAAAAACCGTGCGACGGCAGGGATGCTTACCATAAGCGGAACGTCCCAGACCAGCAAGGTGAAGATAGGCGGACAACTGGCGGTCAAACTTCCCAAAAAAATGGAAGCAAGCAAAAAAGATGTCGATACCTTTGTCATAACGTCCGTCACCCACGAGTACGACCTGAAAGGCGAATACCGCAATTCATTCACCGGCATACCGTCCACGGTGGAAAACATCCCGATGGCGCCGGTTTATTTCCCCACAGCCCTGCCCCAGATAGCCACTGTCAAGGACAACGACGACGAAAAGAAGCTGGGGCGCGTGAAAATAGAGTTCCAATGGCAAAAGTCCAAAGGCAAAACGACCAACTGGATACGTGTCCAGACGCCCGATGCGGGTAAAAGCAAAAAAGTCCCCAAAAACCGAGGATTTGTCTTCATCCCGGAAAAGGACGACATCGTGATGATCGGCTTTGAATACGGCGACCCGAACCGTCCCTACGTGACAGGCTCCATATTCAGCGAAAAAGTAAGTAGCGGCGGCGACACGGACAACAAAAAGAAAAGCATCACCACGCGAGTGGGCAGCTACATCATCTTCGATGATGAAAAAGGAAACATAACTATCAAGGACAAAGACGATTCGGACAGCATGATCGTTCTGAACGGGGATAAAACCATATCCATCACGGCTACCGACAAAATCACGCTGACGGCCAAGGAAATAATCGTCAA
>JAIRLS010000323.1 GCA_031259205.1 Bacteroidales bacterium
AAAACAGAGATTGATTTCGACGGAATAAAAGGTCGTTCTCTGGTTCTCGACATCCCTGCGGGGGATTACGGCCGACCCATATTTGCCGGAAATTCAATCTATTACAGTCGTTATGGTTCGGGGGCGAGAGGATTGTACATGTTCGATCTGCAATCGAAAAAAGAAAACGAACTTGGCAACGTCAGTATTGTAGCGGTTACGGCGGATCTGAAGAAATTTTTAGTCCATTCGCCCTCCGGATATGCAGTGATTGACGCTCCGAAGGGTAAAATAAATGTAGACAAGACCATAAATTTATCGGAAGTGAAAACATTTGTCAACCTGCACGAAGAATGGAATCAGATATATAACGAATGTTGGCGACAGATGCGCGATTTTTTCTACGACCCCGACTTGCATGGTATCAACTGGAAAGCGATTCGTGAAAAATACGCGCCTCTGGTAGAACATGTCAACGACCGCAACGATTTGAACTATATTATAGGCGAGATGATTGGCGAACTGACAACAGGCCACTGCTATATTTCCGGCGGCGACAAATATGCTCCTCCAAGAGTGAAAACGGGCTTGCTGGGCGCCAAAATAAGCAAAGACAAATCCGGATATTTCAAGATAGACAAGATTCTCGAAGGACGTAACTGGTCGCCGGCATTACGTTCGCCGCTCACCGAGATAGGGGTGGATGCTGCTGAAGGCGACTTCATTATTGCCGTCAACGGAAAACCGACCCATAAAATCAACGATATTTACGCAATTCTATACGATAAGGCGGGCAAACAGATCGAATTGACTCTCAACAAAACGGCCTCCGAGTCCGGAAGCCGGAAAGTCCTGATTAAACCTGTCGATGACGAATCTTCGCTGTACTATTTCGACTGGGTTCAGAAAAATATCGAAAAAGTAACCAAGGCAACCAACGGAGAAGTCGGTTATATTCACATTCCGGATATGGGAGCGGCAGGATTGAACGAGTTCGTGAAATACTACTATCCACAACTGAACAAAAAAGCGCTGATTATCGACGACAGAGGAAATGGCGGCGGCAACGTGTCGCCAATGATTATCGAACGGTTACGTCGTGAGTTATCGCTTCTGTCGGCGCCGAGAAACGGCCGTCCCGGACCAAAACCCAGCGGTACGATGGCCGGTCCGAAAATACTTCTGGTCGATCTGTACTCTGCTTCCGACGGCGATTTGTTCCCTTACCAGTTCAAATACCATAAGTTAGGTAAAATTGTCGGAATCCGTACATGGGGAGGAGTAGTAGGTATTCGAGGGAGTCTGCCTATCATTGACGGCGGCTCGCTGAACCGTCCCGAATATGCACACCTCGACGCAGAGGGGAAACAGTTTATAATAGAAGGACATGGCGTAGAACCCGATATTGTCGTTGATAATGACCCCGCAAAAGAGTATGCCGGAGAAGATCAACAACTTGACAAGGCAATCGAACAGATATTGCAGGAATTGAAAGCAAAGCCGGTAAATATTCCCGATAAATTCCCCAAATATCCCGATAAATCAAAGTAAAACCTGCTTCCTGTCGAAGATATGAAAAAGGAGATAATGCAGGGTGGCGATAAGAATTTTTATGCTTTTGTTGACCGACAGTGTTAAATATTGTTAATCATCCGTTTTTTATTCCAAGGTTTGTTTACTTTTGCACCATAGACATTTTTAAAAATGAAAAAGAAAATCAGATGGATTATTGTTGCCATAATCATTACAGTGATTATCGTATTTTGGGCAAGCCGTTCAGGGAAAACATCATCAGTTGAACTGACGGGCGAAGTACAGCAGGGAGATTTTGAGGTACTGGTGACCGTTACCGGCGAATTGCAGGCGATGAATTCCGAGAATATCACGGGGCCGGCGGAATTGCGTTCTGGAGTATTTCGTTATGGCGATTACAAGATTCAGGATTTGGTAGTGGAAGGCACCGTGGTGGATTCGGGCGATATTGTGGCCGTGCTGGACAAAAGCACTGCGGGAAACTCCCTGCTGGATGTGGAAGACGCTATCGAACAGGCCGAATCGCGATGCCTCACCACACAGTTGGACACCACCATGACGCTCCAAGGCCTGCGCGATGAACTGCTCAACAAAACCTTTGCGGTGGAAGAGACAAAAATCAGGCTGGAGCAGTCCAAGTTCGAGCCGCCTGCCACCATCCGTCAGGCGGAAATAGATTTGGACAAATCAAAGCGGTCGCTGGAACAGGCGCATTCCAACTATAACCTGCAAGTGCAAAAATCCAAAGCCAGCATGAGCGAAGCCCAGCTCAACCTGACCCGACAGCAGCGCCGGCGCGAAGAAATGCTGAACGTACTGAACAAATTTACCATCCGCGCTCCCAAAAAAGGAATGGTCATCTATTTTCGCGAATGGAACGGGCAAAAACGCAAAATCGGATCCTCCGTCAGCCCCTGGGATTTGACGGTGGCCACCCTGCCCGACCTGTCGGTCATGATATCCAAAACCTATGTCAATGAAATAGACATCAGCAAAATAAAGAAAGGACAACAGGTAAGGATGGGAGTAGACGCTTTCCCCGATAAAAAATTTACCGGAGAAGCCATTTATGTGGCCGACATCGGCGAACAGTTAGCCAATACCGACGCCAAAGTGTTTGAAGTACAGATCAGGGTGAACGAATACGATCCCATTATGCGCCCTTCCATGACGACAAGCAATACCATTGTCATCAATACGCTGTTCAATGTGAAATACCTTCCTCTCGACGCCATTTATACCCAGGACAGCATCCCCTTTGTCTATTCGACCCAGAGTGTGAAAAAAGTAGTACTGCTGGGAGAATCGAATGACAACCAGATCGTAGTAGACCAGGGATTGGAAACAGGCGAAAAAGTTCATCTTTCCGTACCGGAAAATTCGGCGACATGGAAACTTACGGGCGAAGACCTGATACCGCTCATCAAGGAACGGCAGTTGCAGAAAAAGAAAGAAAAAGAAG
This sequence comes from Bacteroidales bacterium, assembly GCA_031259205.1. Classification (GTDB taxonomy): domain Bacteria; phylum Bacteroidota; class Bacteroidia; order Bacteroidales; family UBA4181; genus JAIRLS01. Next base: position 2,975 of record JAIRLS010000323.1, read on the forward strand.
AAATGGACAAAAAAGCCGAAGAAGAAAAAAAACGTCGCCAGCAGCGCGGGCCAAATCCCGAAAGACAACCTCAGGCGCCCGCCGTTACCAAAGCCGGCTAATCTTTTCACACTGAAAATCGAATCAACATGCGCTTCCTGAAACGATACATGCACGACATACAGATTGCCGTAGAGTCAATACTATCCAACAAACTGCGATCCGTACTCACTGCGCTGGGGATCATCTTCGGCGTAGGAGCGGTGATCAGCATGATGGCCATAGGAAACGGCGCCCAGCAGGAGATACTCGAACAAATCAAAATGGTAGGAGTAAACAACATCATCATCACGCCCGTACTGCCACAGGAAGAAGAAGAAACTTCGGAAGAAAACGGCAGCAGCGCCGACGCCGGACAAAAGAAAAAATTTTCCAAAGGATTGACCATGTCCGATGTGGAAGCCATCCGGAATTACGTACCTTCGGTAAAAGTGATGAGCCCGGACATCTCCATCAACTCGTTTGTCATACAGAACGGCATCAGGGAACAGGCCAAACTGGTAGGCATTTCCCGTGAATTTTTCCAACTGTACGACCTGCCCCTTGAAACCGGATTTATCTTCGACGAATACCAAGAGGAAAACGGATTGGCCGTTTGTGTGATCGGCGCCAACATTCGCAGCCGTTTTTTCCACCAGACAGAACCTGTCGGCCAGTACCTGAAAGTGGGCGATGTGTGGCTCAAAGTACTCGGCACTCTGGAACGCAGCAATATCAACATCACAGGGCACCAGCAGACAGGAGTGAATGTGATTAACGACAATGTGTACATACCGGCAAAAACCATGCTGATGCGCTTCAAAAACAGAGCTTTGACACGTCCCAGCACGGGAACGTCCGTACGGCGGGGACGCCGCGCAGTAGTTGTTTCCTCCTCGACAACCGACACCCAAAAAAACTATCACCAGTTAGACCGCATTGTGGTACAGGTAAAGGAAACGGAAATGATCGCCTCCACCGTTGAACTGCTCAGCAAAATGCTGCTGCGACGCCATTCCGAAGTAATGGATTTCGAAATAACCGTACCGGAACTGCTGCTCAAACAACAACAGCGAACCAAGGAAATTTTCAATATCGTGCTGGGGGCTATCGCCAGCATATCCTTGCTGGTAGGCGGAATAGGCATCATGAACATCATGTTTGCCTCGGTAATGGAACGCATCAAGGAAATCGGCACGAGAATGGCCATCGGAGCGAAAAAGAAAGACATTGTGATACAGTTCCTCTCGGAAGCAGTACTCATCTCCATAACAGGAGGACTGATAGGCGTTATCGTGGGAGTTACCGCCTCGTGGATGATTACCAAATTCGCAGGCGTCCTGACCATCATCTCATTCGGCTCCATCCTTATCTCATTTCTGGTTTCGGCAACGGTAGGCATTGTCTTCGGATATTCCCCCGCCAAAAGAGCCTCCGAAAAAGACCCTATCGAATCGCTCAGGTATGAATAACATGCACACACAAAAACAATTGATATGAAACAGGTATTCCCGTTTTTCACCGTTTTTCTCTTCTTCACGCCCGGACTTGTCGCGCAGGACACCATCGCGCCCGGAAAGGCAAAATACGTCTTCACGCTGGAAGACGTCATACAACTGTCAAAGGAACAGTCCAATCAGGCGATCATGGCACGACACAATTTCCGGGCTAGCTATTACAGTTTCCGCACCTATAAAGCCCAGTTCCTCCCGAAACTCGTACTGACAACAGACCCAGCCTCCTATACCCATTCGATACAGACCATCTCAAGCACGGACAGCCAGGGCAACTATCAAACCCACGAAACCAATGTAAACACCTTCACCTCAAGAGCAGGACTGTCGCTATCGCAAAACATAGGACTGACAGGCGGTTCCGTAGCATTAGGCTCCAACATCCGGCGGGTGCAAAACCTCAACGCCACAGCCAGCAATACGCAATATACCACCTTTCCCGTCACGCTATCCCTCAGCCAGCCGCTGAACGGCTACAATACACTGAAATGGGACAAAAAAATAGAACCCGTCCGCTTCGAACAGGCCAAACAAACCTACCTCGCACAAATGGAGCTGATATCATCAAGGGCGGTTGATTATTTCTTCGGACTGGCGCGACAGCAAGTCGTCCTCAAAATGGCCGAAACCAACTACGAAAACAATAAAAAACTTTACGAAATCTCACTGGGACGCTACAATATCGGAACCATAGCCGAAGACGCCCTGCTGAAAATGGAACTGAACTGCATGACTTCGGAAAGCGACCTCTATCAGGCCCAAATAGACCTTGAAGACCAGCAAAGCCGCCTGCGCTCCTTCCTCGGCTTTAGGGACAATGTCGAAATAGAACTGATCATCAGTTCCGAACTGCCGAAATTCAAAATAAAATTCCAGCAGGCGCTGGACTACGCCCTGACACGCAGTCCGGAAATCATCCGCTACAACCTCGAACTGCTGACCGCCGAAAGAAACGCGGCACAGGCCAAATCACAGAAAGGCGTCACCCTCTCCGTAGAAGGATCCTACGGCCTGAACAAAACAGCCGACCAGTTCAAAAACGCTTACTCCACGCCGTTTATCGATCAGGAAGGAATCAGCATCGGCATCAATATTCCCATCCTGGACTGGAATCAGGCCAATGACCGCTACCGCAATTTCCAATCGCTGCTGGAAGTGGCCGAAACACAAAAAGCGCAAAATGAAATCGACTTCCAGCAAAACGTATACCTGCAAGTGGCAAGGTTCAACCTGCAGGAAAATCAGGTGAGCATTGCCGCCAAATCCGATACCATCGCGCAGAAAGCCTATGACGTCTCCATGGAACGCTACCTGATAGGCAAAGTAAGCGTTACCGACCTGAACATTGCCAGTTCGGACAAGGACGCCTCAAAAACAAGATATATCTCACAACTCCAGAATTACTGGAACTACTTTTATGAAGTCCGCCGCCTGACCCTGTTCGACTTCCAAAACAACCGCCTGCTGGAGGTTAATTTCGATAACTTCATAAACGATTAGCCCCCGACCACTTTCCAGACGATGACAATAACTTCCCGGAGAATAGGATAGGGTGGCTCATCCTCCATACTTCATCCCTCCATAACAGCTACCTCGAACGAATTTCCCTTCTCATAAAAGAGAAGTACGAAAGTCCGAAGCAAACGGTTGTAGCGGCAATCAGGCCTGTCAGTTGCGGCCATACGATCATCAGGCTTTGTCCCAGCGACAGCGGGCTTGGAATAGCTCCCTGCACCTGTTCCATCGACAGGGGGCCAAGGCTTCGTACGGCAGGCATCAACAGGGTGGTGCCTGCATCGCTGAACAGATTGCTGGGAGCTACTCTCAACAGGTTCAAAATAAACCGCTGGTATCCGAGCACGTGTTGTATGCTTGCTGTTTCCGGAGGCACCATGGCTTTGGCAATAAGATTGACGATCATCGAGTAAAATACGGTGAAAAAAAGCCATACGGCAATGCTTGCCAGCGCTGAAGTGGCTGCTTGCCGGAACAGTACGGAAAACAATATCGACAGGTTGAGCCAGAAGGCGACATAGAAGATGCTCACCAGAAGAAAAGCTATGATGCGCAGAAATTCGCCTGCCGTAGGCGGTATCCCGATGATGACAAGCCCCAGTCCGACCACCAGAAAACCAAGCGCAAAAAAGAGAATGCCGATTACCGACAGGGCAGCGACAAATTTTGCGTTCAGCAGGTAGTCGCGATGAATGGGTTGAGCCATCACACGGCTAAGCGTGCCGCGGTTGTGTTCGGTATTGATAGCGTCGAAACCGAGGCTGATTCCCAGCAAAGGCCCCAGGAAACCGATGAAAACCATAAAGGACGGCAACGTACCGTCGGACAGGGTGAACAGCTTGAGAAAGAAAAACGAACCTTCCGGATCATTGGGTTTCACCGCGTTGCCGAAATTCGTCAGCGAGGTATACAGCGAACCGAAGCATGTCAGCGCGATAATGGCTACCATGATGATGAACCGCCAACTGTGCATGTGGTCCGACATTTCCTTGCCCACGATTACTCTGAAAGGATGGATCACGCCATCGTGGGAACGGCCTGCCCTTTTCTTTCCATTTAATAAATTATGGAGTATTTTTTTCATACACAACAATTATTAATATTAAGAAGAATTTTATCAACTGAAATATCGGTTGTAAATATCATCCAGCCCGTATTCCGTCTTTTGCAGGTATTTGAGGCCGGCGCCCGATTTTACGGCTGTTTCGGCGATGGTTGCCGTCACGTCCTCCGTACATTCGATCCAATACATGCCCTCCTTCAGGGAAACGGCGTGCACCCCTTGCAGTTTTTGAAAATCCTCCTGCAAGGACGGCTGTTCGGCTTCTGTTTTGACTTTTACCGTCAGGTAATCTCCTGAAAACAGTTTTTGCGACAGTTGATGAATCTCTCCTTCCGCAATCAGGTTTCCTTTGACAAACAATCCGACGCGGTCGCAAATCTGCTGTACCTGATGCAGATGGTGAGATGAGAACAGTACTGTAATGCCTTCTTCTCTGCTTAGTTGGCGGATGAGTTCCATAAATTCCTTTACTCCTGCCGGATCGATGCCCGATGTGGGTTCGTCGAGGATAATGATTTCAGGGCTTTTGACAAGCACTTCGGCAAGTCCGAGCCTTTGACGCATTCCTCGAGAATATTTTCCGGTTTTTTTATCTGCTTCGTTTTGCAGTCCTACTCTTTCGAGCAGACGGATGGCTTTTTCCGTCGCCGTTTGCGGGGGGATACTGTTCAGTTGTGCTATGTACATCAGGTTTTCCAGTCCGCTGAGGTCATCGTAAAAACCGACGTCTTCCGGAAGATAACCCACTTTTCGCTTTACATCGATGGGATGGGTGGTGGAATTGACGCCGCAAACCTCCACCCTGCCTTCTGTCGGCTCGGTGAGTCCGAGTATCATCAGGATAGTGGTAGATTTTCCGGCTCCGTTAGGTCCCAGCAAACCGAAAACTTCCCCTTTGCGGATGGTCAGATCAAGATGATCAACAGCAGTAAAAGAGCCGTATCGTTTTGTCAGCCCGATCAGTTCAATTACATTCGGTTTCACGGCTACCTCCTCCCATATTTTCGGAACAGATATACCACAGCGGCAATCACAGCGGCAATCAACAGGATACCCACCCATCCGGAGAGCAGGGACGTTTTGACGGCAATCCGGAAATCGGCGGTAGAAGACGTTTCGGGTGTTTTAGAGGTGATTTTTACCACATAATCGCCCGGTATGGCTTTATCGCTTGATTTAACGATAGCTGTCGCCTGTGTAGCGGCGCCCGGAATCAGGGTTTCAATTTTTTTCGGATCGAACGAGACTTCCCAATTGGCCGGTTTGTTGGCTGAAAGTTCGATGTCTTTTAATTCCGAAGATCCTGTATTTTTGATGACAAGCTCTATTTTGCGGGTTCTTCCGGCGGTAATGTCGGCGCTCAGCAATCCTTCCGGCGTGGTGAGTTCGATCGTGTACGAGCCGGTTACCACAGCTTCCAGTTCCAATTGTGCGGATGTAGAACCTGTGGTCGCTTTCACGGGTATTTTGAAACTTCCTGCTTCAACGGCTGCGGGAGGCTTGATTTCAATGGTGACATTAGTGGTAGCGCCGGGATCCACTTCTACAGACGTCACTTGTTTGCCGTTGGCGCGATACACTACGTTCCATCCGCGCTGGGCGTCCTCCGTAAGGGCATAGAGCTGTTTCTCGGCTGTACGGTTGCGCAAGTTGGCGTTGTAGGTGAAAGTAGCGCTGGCTTGTCCTTCCATGTTCGCCTGTGTGGTGGTAAATTCCGTTTTATAGGTGCCCTGCTCGGAAACCGTTATGCTTAGCGGCAACACATATTCACCTGCAGAAATGCGAAACTGATACGAACCTTTATTGACCTGCATCGGCACTTCCACCTTAAAAGAAAGGGTTTTCTTTTCTTTGGGCAACACGGAAATCTGATTCACTTTCCATCCGCCCGATTTCAACTCGTAATCCCAGCCTTTCGGCAAGCCGGATACAACAATATCCAACCGCTGAAGCGATTCGCCGTTGTTGATGACGTCCACGCTATAATCTACCGACTCCCCCGGTGGAACGGATATTTTCGTGTAGGGGGTATAAACGGTAACCGTCGCCTGTAAGGCAGAAACACTAAAAACGACTCCCAATGTCAGGGAGAGTAAAGATAATTTAAATAATTTCGTTTGCATTGACATAAAAATTTAAAATTATAAAATTATATAGTTTTCAATACGGCGCAAAAGTAGATGATGGTTTTTTCTTTTGCAAGTTAAATTTTCTTAAAAGATATGAACGGGTAATTATAACAACCATATTATATAGATGATTGCGAAATTCAGACTCCTTTAACAGGGTGCATTTCAAATTGTCGTATTCCTTTTACTTGTGTGCGGAGAGATTTTGTGCATGAATGCAAATTCCTTTAAGCGATAAGAGTGGGCTGTCGTCAGCCGTTCACAGTTTGTAAAAATTATTTTTACTTCTAAAAAAATATCACTAAATTTGCCGAATAAAAATAAAGAAACAGCAGTATGCAAAAGGACAGGGAAAAAAAAGAGAGACAGTTAGTATCTTTTGACTGGGCAGTGAAACGCCTGTTACGGAACAAGGTGAATTTTGAAGTGGTGGAAGGTTTTTTGAGCGAACTGTTAAGTCGCGAAGTGCGGATCACCAGCGTACTGGAAAGCGAAAGCAACAAGGTGGACGC
>JAIRLS010000035.1 GCA_031259205.1 Bacteroidales bacterium
TGGCGGATTGTGACACTTTCTCCGGCTTTGACGTAGACCTGGCTGAGGTTGCTGTATACGGTGAGGTAATCGCCGTGACGGATGATCACGTTGTTGTTGTATCCGGGCATTGCGAAGACCCGCGTCACAACGCCGCCGAAGATGGTGAGTGCTTCGGCTCCGGCGGTGGTCTGTATGTCGATTCCGTTGTTGTTGGTCTTGATGTTGGACAGTTCCTGGTGGCGGTGTTGTCCAAAGCCGGATACTATCGCATATTGTCCGGTCAAAGGGAAGGGTAGCTTTCCTTTGTTTTCTGCAAAATCATTGGAGAGGCGCGCTTCGGATTCCGTCATGACGTAATTGGTTGCGGGCCGGTCGGGTGCGGACGGCAGAGCGGCGTCCCCGGAAGCGGAAGCGGAAGCGGGTGTAGTTGCATTTTTCTTGGAATCCAGAATATCTTCGGTGATCAGTCGTTCAATTTGTTGATTCAACGCATCGGCTTGTTTTTTCTTTTCGTTTAGTTGGCGTTGCAGGTCTTTTTGTTGCCGGTTCAGTTCCCTGACTTCTTTTTGTTGAATCTTCTCTTCGTTTTCCAGTGTTTTATTTTCCTGTTCGCGTTGCGTCAGGAGGCCCTGTTTATCATTGCGTGAATGTTCCAGTTCGGATTTACGGCGGAGGATCTCGTTTTGTTTGATTCCAATCCTATTGGCCTCATCTTTCTGCCAGTTGGCATATTCTTGCAGATAGCGCATTCGCCGGTAGGACTGGGCGAGGTTTTCGGCGGAGAGGATCAGCAGCATTTTGTATTGTGCAGTCCGGTGTTCCTGTTGGCGGTTTTGCATGGATTTGGCATAGTTGACTTTTGTGCGGGCGAGATCTTTTTCGAGCAGGTCGATCTCCTGACTCATCGTTTTGATCCGGTTGTCGATTGCGGTTATCTCCTGTTCGAGAATGGCCACGATTCTTTTACGGGCAAGGAGTTGTTGCGACAAGAGATTGAGGCGGTTGAGCGAATTTTTAGCGCTGTTGTTCGTTTCATTCAGCAGCCTTGCGGTGCGTTCTATCTCATCGAAAGTCTCCTTTCGCCGGCGTTCGAGTTCCTGTACGGAATAGAGACCGTCGACGGGGATCTGTTTCGTGCCGTCGGTCTGGGCGAAAGAAGGTGCCGTTATGCAGTATACGGATAGTATGAGAATAAAGATTCGTATCATTGTTTGTTAAGCCATTTAAAGATTTGTGAGAACGATTCCCGCTTGTATCCCGCCGGGACACTGAACTCCGTATTGAGCGGCCGGTTGACGACTGCATCGGAGAAGGCGAGCGCGAGGGATGTTTGCTTACCGGGAGCGACGGCGACGGCAGCTTTCATTTTATAGGGAAACCGTTGTTTGCCGACGGATTGATAATCGCTGTAATCCCATGTCACCCGGTATTTTCCGGTTTTATCGCGGACGGAGGTAGAGCGCAATTGCTCTTCGCCGTCGGTGGTGAAGGTATAAACCCTGCCGTCTTCGTCTTTTATATTCAGATGAGCGGCGTGTAGATCTTTAGTTATGCGGAAACGACGCATTTGTTTGGGCGAGATCTCCTGTTCACCCGGAATGAAGAGTGCGCCGGTTAGTAAGGATTGCAGGTTGTGGAAGTTAAAATCAATCGTAGCGTCCGCTTTCAGCGCTTCAATGCTTTCGGCCATGTAACGTTTGTTCATGCGGTCGAGCATTTTGACGCTGTCGTGCGTCAGTTCTATGCGGAACAATTCAATACCGAAGAAGGGCTGTATGGATAATTGCATACGTTCGCCGCAGACCATTTTTAGCTGCGCCGTAGCGCTCATTTCCTTTTGCTCGCTATTGAGATCTACTTTTATTCGTGCGGAAAGCGTGTTGAACCGGAATGAATGATCAAGTACAGAGGCGAAAACCGCTTCATCCGATTTCAAGGATAGAGAGGCGGAAGAGGCGGAGCTTATCCCCGCAGGCGATTTACAGCCGTTCCATAAACATAGAACGATTACACTGCATAGCGTTTTATAGAGCAATATCTTACTGCTGCGTTTCACCGGTATCTTTTTCATCTATACTGTTAAAAAGTTCTTCTGCCGTTTCTTCAAAATAAGTTTCCTCCGAAATCTTCCGGTCTAACGTAGCGTTGATTTTCCCCTGTTCTTTCGCCTTTCGCCACTGCTCCAACGCCTTCTCCTTTTCGCCGGACAGATAGAGAATGTCGCCATAGTGGTCGACTAACTCCGCACTGTTGGTCTTATCTTTCGACAGGGCCTGCTCGATGTACATTTTGGCCAAGAGATAGTTTCCCTGTACAAAAAAGATCCATGCGTACGTATCAATATAAATGGCGTTGTCAGGCTCCATTTTGATACATAGCGCACTCATCCGCTCGGCTTTTGAAAGATCTTTCTTCAAAAGCGACAGATAGTATGCGTAGTTGTTTAACACGACGATGTTCTTGTCGTTGTATTTCAGCGCTTCTTCGTAGGCATCGAAAGCCTTATCCGTTTCTTTGAGATGAAAATAAGTATCCCCGATCTGTCCGTAAAAGTCGGAGATCAGACTTTGATTATCTTTCGGGACAAACCGGAGGCCGGCCTCGTACATATCTATGGCCAACTGATATTCCTTCTTTTGATAGTAGGCGACGCCGGGATAAAACCTGAACTCCATGGCGTCGGGGAAAATCTCCTGACATTTGTTGCAAATGCGTAGCACCTCGTCCAGGTCCTGTGTCTGGAGCGATAGACGCAGGAGTTGTTGCCATGCGTCAATATTTTCCGGCTCGCTCTCCGTCACTAAGCGGTACTGGAAGCGCGCTTCGTCGAATTTATTTTGCGTGGCGAGGAAGTCACCGTAAGCCAGTTTTAATCTTGCTTCGTCGGGATGTTGCTCCAGCAGCGTCCCGAACAATGTGTTCGCCCCGTCGATATCCTGTTTGGAACGCTGTAATTGCATGATATAGCGTACCAGGATGTTCATTTTTGTATTAACGTCCAGCCTTGCGTTCATCAAAGCCTCCTGTATTTGTTGTTTGGCGGCGTCCTTTTGTCCGGTTTTTTCATAATAATTAGCCATGGAAACCGGATAATAGGGCGATTGCGGATCCATCTCCCATGCCTGCTTGAAATATTTCAACGCCTGCACCGTATCGTCGCGTTGCAGGTATAAATCGCCAATCATTACCGGATAACGCGATTCCATGGGAAACTTACCGGCCAGTCTTATCAACTCGTTGAAAGCGCTGTCGGGCTGTTCGATCGTCATGTATAACTGAAACTTCTCCATGGAGATCGCTTCGTGCATCCCCATGCTGTTTTCCAACATATTATAGGCGTCGATCGCCTTTCCGATCTCTCCCATACGTGTATAAGCCTCTGCGAGGAAGTAGTTAAGCTCCGGCTTTCCGGGAAAAGCCCTGATCAACAACTCATATTCTTCAGCCGCTTCACCGAACATGCTCATGTTGAAAAGTAATGTGGCCAGCGTACTGCGGTATTCCTGATTGTGGGGAGAACAGGCGACGGTTTTTCGCAGTAAGACGACGGCCTTTTCGGGTTGATTCATCTGTATATAATAAGATGAAATGTCGAACATGGCAACCGACGAGGTGGAGTCGATCTCAAGACAACGCCTGAACATCTCATAAGACGCATCATATTTTGCGGCATTCTTCAGTCGAACGCCTTCATAGTAGAAATAATCGAATTTACGTTGTTCCGAAATGCTGAGTTTTTGCCGGTTTGTATTATCATCAGCAACGGCATAAGGAGCCGCTGTACCTGCCGAATATAGCAGTATGCACAATGTTCCGGTCAGTTTTTTTATATATTTTACCATGTTCTCACTTATTGCCGGTATGTCCGAATCCGCCTGCTCCGCGTTCGGTATCTTCTAATGTTTCTTCCGGCAGCCATTCAACCTTTGTGTACGATGCAATCACCATTTGGCAAATCCGTTCGCCGTCGTTTATCACAAACGGTTCGGATGACAGGTTCACCAGAATAATTCCAATCTCACCCCGGTAATCGGCGTCGATAGTGCCGGGCGTATTGAGCAACGTGATTCCGTGTTTGACGGCAAGCCCGCTACGCGGCCTCATCTGCGCTTCATATCCTTCCGGCAATGCAATGTAAAGCCCCGTAGGGATCAGTTTGCGTTCCATCGGCTTCAGTTCAACCGGCTCGGAAAGGTTTGCCCGTATATCCATACCTGCCGATAATGCGGTTGCATATTGTGGAAAAGGGTGATGCGATTTATTTACTATTTTTACTTTCATATTTCATTGTTATAAGCGAATGATTTTCTATTGACTGCAAAGATAGCATAAAACCCTCACTTATACACAAACGAATAAAAATTATCGGAGCTTCGAGCGAGTGCTGTGCTATCAAAAAAAACATCCAAACCTGATTATTCGTATATTTGAAGGATATTTAAAAAATAATCAAATATGAAGAAATCAGGTTTAGATGTGCACAAAGATACGATATTTTGTGCAGTTTACGACGGAAAAAGTTATTCTGTTGTAAAAGAATTTTCGACAACGAGGGTTTCGATACGCGAATTGGGCTCGTATTTACAGTCGGAAAGAGTGAAAAAAGTGGCGATGGAAAGCACCTCCACCTATTGGGTTCCGGTATGGGACATCCTATGGGAACTGGGCTTTGACTTGAAGTTAGTCAATCCGTTGCATATAAAACAAATGCCGGGCAGGAAGAGCGATGCCAAAGATGCTCAATGGATAGCGGAACTGCTGCACAAGAACATGCTTCGCGGCAGCTTGGTGCCAGGCCCATTGATACAGGAGTTGCGCGCTTACACCCGTGAGTCAAGTGACAGGGTTACTTTTCCGACTTCATGCTAATGCCAAGCCCCGCAGGGACGGCACTTTATTAACCGTAGGCTTTAGCCTACGGACATACGGTGCGGTGTCGGCCTTCCCCGTAGGGGGATCGCTATTACTTCTTCTTCTTCTGAATGCGGTACTCCACGTTGACCGGAATGTTGCCGGTGGAGTCTGCCGAGCTCCTGACGGTTTCGTTCACGTAGTCGATGTAGAGCTTGCTGGGGTAGGGGTAAACCCGCACGCCCTTCAGCCACGATCCGCCGGCACGCCTAATCACAACCTGGTAGGCCTTGCGCTCATCTAAATTTTCGAAGCGAAGCGTCGTATTGTCCAGTCCATGCTTCTGCTCAACAATCTGCCCCGTTTTCGTGTCAACAGCGGCGTAGTCATAGCCCGAGCTTGTGTTGGCTATCGTGATGGTGGTGTAGTTGGGGCGGGCTATATTCGCTACGCTTAAATCCGGGTGGCTTGGCGTTCTAACCTTCACGGCAGCCTCTGCCGCCTCCGCGTAGGTAACCTCGCCGTAGCCCAGCGGGCGGACAACGAGGTAGTAAACCGTGTCTAACGTCAGGTTGTTGAAGCGAACCCTGCCCTTGCTGTCGCTCGTCGTCCAGTTTGTCCACTCATGAGCAAGCGCCACGCCGCCGCCGGCGCTGTCGAGCAGGGCGTACTCCACGTCGCTGCGGGCGTTTTTGATGGTGGCGCGCGCCTTCATGCCCACGGCTTCGAGGTCGATATTCCAGACGGTTTCCGTATCGCCCGCGCTGACGGGGAGTATCCGCATATCTGCGTAGTAGCCCTCGTCGAGCACGTACTCGGGGCGCTCGTTTACGTTCAGCGCAGGGCTGATGGCGGCGGCAGGGATGCCGACAATGCGGTACACCTTGCCGGGCGTGAGGTTTTTGAAGGTGATAACGCCGGTGGCGGCAAAGGTTTGGATGTACCAGCCCTTGTCGTTGGCGGTAATCAGCGCTTCGGAGGAGTCTGCGCCTGCGCCGTCGGCATCGTAGTACGCCGCTACGCTGCCGGCGAGGGGCGTGGCCGTCGAGCCGCGCACTTCGGCAAGGCCGTAGGCGTAGCCCGGCTTGGTGGCGGCGGTGAGCTGGGCTTCGCTCGTGAACGAGACTTCCTGCTCGGACGATACGGGGCTG